>NZ_FUKJ01000363.1 GCF_900163745.1 Crenothrix polyspora | reverse complement strand
ATAATTACGACCAATCTAGGCATGATACAAGCATTACTAAAACATAACGTAATTACACAAGGTTCTTTTATCTTTATTGATGAACCTGAAACAAATTTACATCCTGATTGGCAAGTTAAATTAATGGAAGTGCTATTAATTTTGGCGGATGAAGGAGTTAACGTTGTTATTACTACACATAGTGTAGATATAATTAAAACTTTAGAAGTTAAATTAAAAAAACAAAAATCAAAACCGGTAGAAAGTTTTCTGTCAGTGCATTATGTTGATTATGATGGTCAGTTATACGAATTTGAATCTGATAATTCACATAAGCAATTAATCGAAGCACGGAGCTTGTTGAATTCAGCTTACGAAAACCTCTATTTCAGCGACTTATAAAACCGCATGTTCAATCAGCTATTCCCGTTCATGGTCTAACTATGTTGATTTTAAACACATTTTATTTTTCGCGCTCNNAAGACCAGAAAAAATAAATTATTTAATATCAATCGCTTAACCCATGAACGGGAATAGCTGATGTTCAATAAAGCCACATATTTTCAATCGATTGAACACGAAAAAGGTTCTGAATCTGCTGGTGGCCTAAAGGCTTTTAAAATTGACGATTCAGATGGTATTGCTGAGAGTCTTGGTTTCAACAACAATATGATCAATAAAGTTGATTATTTTGTAGAAAAAGGGCTTTGTATTCAACTAATAGAATTATCCGATCTTCAAGAGAATTTTAAAACATGCAACGCCGAGATTAGCGGGGCTATTGAAAAAATAAATCGAGATCAAAGTATTAAACCAAAACAAAAAAGAGAGCAGACAAAAGCTATAAGAAAGAATGCATGGCGGAAAATCCATGATGAATTTTTTAAAAAATGGAGTGGTTCTATTGCTGTTATTGAAAGGTTATATCGAAAAACCGATCAGCCCGTAGAAAGTGATCCCCAATATAGAATGCTCATTGTCTGTAAAAACTCAACCGAGGCACAAATACTCGAAGCGCTTACTCTTGATCTGATCGTTCCGTTAAATGGACAGTGCAGAATAGATCATGAAGTTCAGATTTGTAGAACAGAAGAGGTAAATATTCGCACCATCCCTAGATAAAATTAGCGATATAACTGTCTAAGCGGCATCGAGCCAAACAATAGCAGTCTTTTATGATACTTACAGGTGAATACATATCGGCCGGTGAAGCCAAACGGAAACCGCCTTTTGCACAACGGCAGGTCACGCTGAGCTTCCAGGACTATATCCAGCTCGAAGCAGACAAAAATTATTGGCATGCACAGTTCCAGCACGCGCAGGCCAAAATAAACGAACTCAAGAGTCGGGTTGCCGACCTGGAGGCACAAGTGGACGACCTAACCCACCGGCTGTATGGCAACCACAGTGAAAAAGGCCAGACACATTCCGAATCCCAACTACCTGCGCGTAAAAAAAAGAAACG
>NZ_FUKJ01000154.1 GCF_900163745.1 Crenothrix polyspora | reverse complement strand
AAAAAAACAACTCTAATATTCGCAGAAACAACATGATTCCTAAACATGGTAACTACACATCTTGGATTTGTTGGTGTACTTTGACAACCGCCAGATGGATGCCAGCCAGCAAATTTAGTTCCTGCGGCCGGAACAGCAGTGATAGTAACCTTTGCATTGGGAGCAAACCTAAAACTAAAGCCAGCACCACTTCCTTTTAAAGTACAACCCGATGCACCCGGACAATCAGCACTTGCTATGGTTGACTTTATAGTAAAGTTTGTATTTCCAGTTCCCACGGTATTTAATTTCAGCAATAAAGATTTCTGCACATCTTTTTCAAACGCTTGGCCTTCTGCTGTTTTTTGTAGGCGCAATACCGAATAGATATAATTGGCTAGATTGTGATGTTCAGGTGAAATACACTTATTTAATGAAGCTAAACAATTATCTTGAAACGCAGTACTTTCTTGGCTGTTTATTGGAGTAATTGTTGGAATGCTTGGAATGACTACGGGATTGTTTGCTAGCGTAAATATTTTACCGTTCTGTAAATAATGGAATGGCGAAGCACGGCTAGATTTTGGAGGAAGATTTGGAACTGGATCTTGTATATGCCGTGTGTGAAAAAATCGAAAAGGGCTAGTAGCTTTTGTTAAACTAGGACTGAAAGCCCGTGGTGCGCCAAACGTATAAACCATGGCTTTATCAGATGTCGCATATACACCACTTACCGCACTTTCATTTGTCGCATATAACGAAGCAACACTAACTGCTGCACCGCCGAGGGAATGTCCTGCAAAAAAAACATTTCGACTATTTAAAGGTGTATTTTTGGAAGCGAATACATCAGCTAAATTAGCACTAATGAATTGGCCAAACCCATGAAATCCAAGATGAATAGATATATCATTTTGTGGATATACGAACAATGGTTCTAACGGCCAAGTTTGTGTAAATCCAACGTCTCTTGCTATATCTGCCACCAATTCTTTCGTTCCTCGCGCAAAAATGTAATAAACACCATCACGTTGGGCAATATAGTGTTCGCTAGAAGTTTCGATGAATTTTTTACCTTTGAAAAATGACACATTGGTCTTATTAAATCCGGCTTTAGTGGTTAAGAATGCTCTTACAAAAGCATCATCGTAATAAGCCAGTTCTGCTAGTATCGCTCCAATAGCAGCATTTTGTGGACTAAACTCTTGCGAAAATATAGGTGACTTTGACAGAATTTCTTGAGCCGAAGGTGTTGGGTTAGCTGCTAACTGCCCATTTGTTTTAATGTAAATATCAGAGGCTGGTCCTGCAGGTGTCCCAAATAAACGGTGTATAGGTCCAAAATTTTTAAACACCATTGCCTGAGGCTGATTTTTAAGAGCAAATGGACTACACTCAATTTCGGAATTTCCTTTGCTATCCGCTAAAACATAAGTACCCTGTGCGGCATTGCGTGCTTTTACTGTATAAGACTTACCTTGGTATTGATAACCGTCTGGACTCTCGAAAGTAAAAAGTGTCGCTGTTCCGCGCCATTTTACATCCCATTTTCCTGTTCCATTCGATGTTGTTCCCGTGCCTCCGGTTACTTGTTTATAGATGATGTCATCATTGACTTGCAGCACCATTTCAAATCGCCCACCTGGTATGCAATCAAATGTTGTTGTAGGTGAATGGCGGTCTTTTTTCGGATTATGCTGTGCATTGCTAACTGTAATAGGAAGAACTGGAGTTCCTTTGTAGTGAATATGCACCATAAAACCTGAAGCAGCAGGGAGAACTACAGCCGTTCCTTCACCACTAAACGCAACCTGCAAATCCGCCGCATTACTAGGCACAACAATATACCCAGATTTTACCCCCGCCGCCCCCGCCTTAAACGCCACAGTAAACTCGCAAGTAGCATCTTTAACTAAATGGGCGTTGTTACAGCTATTGGTATCAAAGGCAAAATCTGCATCGCCATTAAGGTTTAATGCACCAATATCCAACGTACCCGTGCCAGTATTGCTTAATGTAACCGTTTTTTGGGTTGCTTGGCCTACGGGTTGCTGGCCAAATAGAAGGTTTGTAGGGCTTACGCTAATAACGGGTTTTTCAACAACTACGCCAGCAAGCGTGGCTATTTCTGCATCGGTTAATACACGATTATAAATACGTAGATCGTCAATATAACCTTTAAATACTGCGCCGGGATGACCTACGCCTATTAGTAAACCGTTATCAGATTGTTTGATAAAATTTGCATTAGAACCTATGTTGCCACCGTTAGTGCTTTTAATTGCACCACTTTGAAGAACACCATCTACATATAGCTTTACAGGTGCTGTCGTATTATCTTCATCCACAATTACTGTCAGTTGATGATATGCGCCTGAAAGATTTGGTCTGCTATCCTGAGTGTAATCAGAGTTATCTTGTCTATAGGCAGGATAAGCAGAATAAGTAACTAATCCATAATCCCAAAATGACCCAGATGCGCCTTTTTCAATAAGGCCTGCGCCATTAGATATAGCTGCATCCATATTGACTATAGCTGATAAGGTGATTGTTTTATCGATTTTCAGCTTTGCAGAGCTTGCAACACGTATTGAAGTCGCCCCATTAAAGTACAAAACTTTTCTTGAGTCCACACTGGAGCAATTGGCAGTACCTGAAAGAACACCATTATGTCCATTACCACTATTATCTGTTGCTGTGCAATCATCAAAACTCCAATGCGCTACTAGCCCCGTGGTTAAGTCGGCATTAGCTGTATTACTAACTGTACAGGCAATCAGTATTGCCAGTAAGCCAACAATAAATCGCCATTGCCCAGTTGCTTGGTGCTTGGTGCTTGGTGCTTGGTGCTTGGTGCTTGGTGCTTGGTGCTTGGTGCTTGGTGCTTGGTGCTTGGTGCTTGGATTAGAAACCATTGTCATGGTAAGTTCCTTGTTTAGGGGCTTTTATTTTGGCAACAAACCTGACACAGTGCAGCTTAAATTGGCGTGATTTATTGCGTTCGGGCGGGTCAAAAACTGTAAAGTTTTTGCGCTGCGTGATTGTAACGTAACTGTTATTTAATTCATACAGCCAAACTCAGTTTTTTGGGGTTTATTTGCGCTGTGGATTAAGGATGTAAACGTAATTCCTTTTGAATAGTTTCTCTCACGATATCAGCCAGCGTTATGCCTTGGGCAAACTCCCGTAACGCTTCGTTCATCAAAGTTTGATAATTTCCGCCGCTCATTGCAGCACGCGCTTTAAAAATAGATAACGTGTCATTATCCACACGCATGGTAATCCGAGACTTGCTGCCTTGCTCGGCCTGCAATTGCGCCAATGCTGGAATTTGAAAAACAGGCTTAGCATCGGTAAAGTCCATTTCAGCATACTTGTCAAAAAGTGGATCAGAATTGTTGCTCATAACGTCTCCTTTGGGGTTGATTAGCTTTCCAGGCAGAAATTAAACGCACTGACTCTCCACGTAACGTCCAAACGACAATCAGAATACGATTTTTTGCGCCCATGCCAAGGGTTATAAATCGATGCTCATCCGCATCATTGTCTTCTCGTGTTAGTGCGTAAGGGTCTAACAAAACAGCTTTGGCTTCATCAAATGTCACACCTTCGTGATTTAATGGATTTGCCGCCGCTTTGTCAGGATCAAATTCAATTATCATGGCTTTATTGTATGCACAATCGTACATAAAAACAATAAATCACTCCGTGGGGCTTGCGTTCACAACGTATTGTTAGCGCTTGAAACGTATCAGCGTATTCACGCATGAATTCCCGCCCAATTTCCAGTTGCTCTTCGAAACCTGGATCATCCATCAAAATCTTAACTTTTAAATGCTTGGATGCAAATGCTTCACTACTTCAGGAATTTCAATCATTCGACCTTTTGCATCCGCCTCAAATTCTATCGCGTGCATGGCTTGGCTCCTCAGTTCACAATTTTGGATTTTGATATGTTGATTGTAGCGTAGGCGGCTTTTAATTTATACGGTCAAGCTCAGTTTTTGGGGTTTATTTGCACTTTTTGGATTTTGTAGTGTTTCTCGTGCGTATAGTCTGACATGGGCTCTCCCACTACTTGCTATGTGCCGTCTCGATAAGTTGTATTGACAACATCGGGCATCCTCTCTATGATTTTTTTATTTCATGAGTTGAGATGCTTTATGCCAACTATCAGTATGTTTTACGGAATCCTGGTTTCAATGTACGCTCTGGATATTGATAAACACCATTTGCCTCATATCCATGTTCGATACAACGAATTTAAAACAGTGATTGCTATTCCAGATGGCGAAGTGTTAGAGGGTCGCCTCCCCATCAGACAATCGAAACTTATCCAGGCATGGGTGGAACTACACCGTGACGAACTCATGGCAGACTGGTTTCTTGCTGCGAGCGGACAAACGCCTTTTAAAATTGACCCGCTGCGATAAGGAAAAACGAATGACACCCGATGTTATCCAAGTTAAACCGAAAGCAAACTATTCTATCGAAGTGGTTTTTGAAAATGGAGAAACCCGATTGTTTGATATGAAACCTTATCTCCAATACCCTGCATTTTCATTGCTTGGCAAAAATAATTTTTTCATGAATGCACATGTGGCTAATGGAACAGTGGCCTGGAATGACGAGATCGATCTCTCGCAAGATACCCTTTACTTACGTGGTGTTCCTATTTGATTAGCGGGCTACCTTTCTAGCTCACTTTTTCAAAGCCATGCGCCAGTAATACGGCAATAATTTCTTTTGATGTAGGCAGTTTAGGCATGAAGTGCAAACTCTCCCAACATAAAATCACCTACTTCATGGAAATGATTCAGGGCTTTGTTGTCTTCTAAATATAACTCAACTGCCTCCTTTAAATTAGCCAAAGCTTCATCAATAGTGACACCAAAACTGGATACCTCAATATTTAAACATTGTGAAACGTAATAATCGCCTTCGCGGTAGATGACATATTTTAAGTTTTTCATAGCTATGCTTTCCTTTTTCCCAAGGTAAAACTCAGGGATATTTTTGTACTTCAGGTGACGACTTAGCCAATTTTTGTTCCACCGTAATAACAGCCCTATTCAAAATCCCCAGATTTTTTTCTTCAACAATCTGTATTCCCATCACATAAAATATCGGCATCCACAGCGGATTAATCAACAGGCCACCAATGACACTTTTAAGCGTTCGTTTCAGGTTTTTTAAGATATTGTAAGACTCACTCAACGGCGGCATGGGATATTCTATAAACACCGTGGTGATTGGATACAAGCTTGTTTTGTCAGAGTATTCAATCTGCGCCAAAGACTCACGCAGCTTACGCTCCATATTATGATAATTTCTACGAGCCAGGCTTGAAGTGATCGCAAACGTCAGCGCAACCAACGGTAACAAAACATTCGGGGGCGCTACTGGCGCAAAAGACGAGGATAGCATCACAATGCAAAGTCCGAGCATTAAAATATCTTCGCCGCGTTCAACATCACGATCGATACCCGCCACTATCGCAGCCACTGGGTCATCACAGGATTCGTGTAAATAATGTGTTTTTTTGACCATGAGATTTTCCTTGCGGATATGGTCTATTTATATCCCTTACTGGCCAAAAGTCAAATAGGCTTATACGGACAAAAAATTAGAACACGGAGACAGGGATTTGACTGATAACCACGGATAAAAACAATAAAACCCGTACAATCCATGCTCCATTTTTCTAAAGTCTAAGTGGTTACTTTTACAGTACAATACAGGTTTATATGAACAGCGTAGCGCGTTACCGGATTAATCATACATGCTCAGAATCACCGAACTTAGACTGCCGCTCAACCATACCGATGCTGAACTTAAATCAGCCATTCTCAGCAAACTCAACATTACAACCGACAACCTGCTGTCTTACAGCGTGTTTCGCCGCGCGTTTGATGCCCGCAAAAAACACGACATCAAACTCATCTACACCATCGATTTGCTGGCCAGCAATGAAGACGACATCCTGAAAAACCTGGAAACCGATCCACAAGTATCGCTAACACCGGATACCTCCTACCATGAAGTTGGCCGCGCTCCTGCTAACCTCAAAACCAGACCAATAGTCATCGGCACAGGCCCTTGCGGTTTATTTGCCGGTTTGATCCTCGCGCAAATGGGCTTTAATCCCATTATTTTAGAGCGCGGCAAAGCCGTGCGCGAACGCACCAAAGATACGTTTGGATTATGGCGCAAAGGTATTTTTAATGCCGAATCCAACGTGCAATTTGGCGAAGGCGGTGCAGGCACTTTTTCAGACGGCAAGCTGTACACGCAAATCAAAGATCCCAAACACTATGGCCGCAAAGTATTAACTGAATTCGTGAAGGCTGGCGCTCCAGCGGAAATTCTGTACGTCAGCAAACCGCATATTGGTACGTTCAAATTGGTATCGATGGTGGAAGAAATGCGTGCCAATATAGTAGCTTTAGGTGGTGAAATCCGCTTCTCCAGCCGCGTCGATGACCTGTTAATTGATAACGGCCAAGTGCAAGGTGTGCAGTTGTCCAGTGGTGAAATCATCCACAGCACTCATGTGGTGTTGGCTGTTGGCCACAGCGCCCGCGATACCTTCAAAATGCTTTATGAGCGCGGTGTGTATGTAGAAGCCAAGCCGTTTTCCATCGGTTTTCGTATCGAACACCCGCAATCGATTATTGATCGCTGCCAGTTTGGCGATAACGCAGGTCATCCTATATTGGGCGCAGCTGATTACAAGCTGGCGCATCACTGCAAAAATGGCCGCTCGGTGTACAGCTTTTGTATGTGCCCTGGCGGTACTGTCGTTGCTGCAACCTCAGAAGTAGGACACGTTGTTACCAATGGCATGAGCCAATATTCGCGTAACGAACGTAACGCCAACAGCGGTATCGTCGTGGGTATAACGCCGGAAGATTATCCTGGCAATCCGCTTGCAGGCATTGATTTACAGCGTCGTCTGGAAGCCCATGCGTTTACCTTAGGTGGTGGCACTTATGCAGCCCCTGGACAACTCGTAGGCGACTTTCTGGCACAACGTCCTTCCACCGCATTAGGCCAAGTGCAGCCATCCTACACACCCGGCGTACACTTGTGCGATTTAAGTTCCGCCCTGCCCGATTATGCTATCGAAGCCATACGCGAAGCCCTGCCCGCATTCGACAAGAAAATAAAAGGCTTCGCCATGCCCGATGCGCTGCTAACCGGCGTAGAAACTCGCACTTCTTCGCCCATACGCATCAAACGTAATGACAGCTACCAAAGCTTAAATACCAAAGGACTTTATCCCGCCGGAGAAGGTGCAGGTTATGCTGGCGGCATTCTTTCTGCAGCGGTAGATGGCATCAAAGTTGCCGAAGCGGTAGCTACCGATATAATCAACATGCGCTAAAAGAAAAGAACACGTATCTTTTACTTGAGTTCTAAAAGATAGCACCCATATTGATAGGACGGCACGGCCGCAAGTCATTTTTCCCACAATCCAGCTAAGACCCTGTAGAATTAACTCAGGTATTTAGCAACTTCAGGATATAAAAAAGTGTTTAGAGGAACAACCATACTCTCTGTGC
>NZ_FUKJ01000156.1 GCF_900163745.1 Crenothrix polyspora | reverse complement strand
TTTTTGCAGCGCAATCGGATTTCATTTAGGCATAATGATTACAAGTGGCTTCAGTTTCTGTTAAAAAACAATTGGCATTTTTAACATTTTACCCTATAATGCGCCAATCATTTGCCGGGATGGCGGAACTGGTAGACGCGCCGGATTCAAAATCCGGTGATGGTGACATCGTGCCGGTTCGATTCCGGCTCTCGGTACCAAATGATTAAGAAAAAAACCCGTAAGCTATTTGGCTTGACGGGTTTTTTATTGCCCAATGAATAGATAAAACAGTCGCAGTGACTACTCCGGCGATAGATAAAAACGTTGTGCCTTATCTTTTGAGCGGCTGAGTAAGTTACGGTGAATTCTAAATAACTTACACTTTAAACAAAGCAATCAATCTATCCAGCTGCTTTAAGCCTTCCGATGTCGGTTTACGCCCATAACGTAAATCAATAAACGCCGTCGTGATTTGCTCGATGCTGGCCGCCTGTTCAGGGATATTGACTTTAACGCGTTCGGCAAAATCTCTAGCGCCTTCTCCTGCTCTTTTGCTTAATCCGGCTTTAGCCAGTTTCTTTAAAAATCGGTTATAAACCAGCAATGTGCGGTCTGTGGGTTTGGGTCTTTGGTAGAACAAAAAAATACTCAGTATGGCGGTGATGATAGCTATGATCGCCCCCATCCAATACACCATGGCTTTAAAATCTGCAATACCGAAGGATGACAGGAAAGTAGACTGGTTAACGCTGTTGTAGTTAATGACCCAGCGTTGCCAGTTGTAATCGGCATTACGCCATAACTGCCTGGTTTGCTTTAGCCACAAAAATGCGGCCTGGGTAGTTTCACTCGGGGAAACATAGTTAATCAAGCCGCCAGCCACTAGCCGGTTGATGTCAATATTCTTCTCTATTCTTTCTGGCGCAATAGCCGCAGTCGGATCAAACCTGACCCAGCCCTGTTTATCCAGCCAAACTTCCACCCAGGCATGTGCCTGTGCTTGCCTGATTTCCAGAAACTGTCCCACAGGGTTAAGCTCACCGCCCTGATAACCGGTTACCACACGCGCCGGAATGTTAGCCACCCGCATAAGCGTCACAAAGGCCGAGGCGTAATGACTGCAAAACCCATAGCGGGTTTCAAACAAAAACGTTTCAACCGGATTTTGTTCCATCAACGGCGGCGTTAAAGTGTAATGAAAGTCTTCTTGCCGGAAATGATTGAGTAGCTGTTTTATAAAATGTTCAGGCACACTGTCGAAGCCGTGTAACTGAGTGACCAGTTGTTTTAGCCGATACGTAGGCGTAGCCGGTAATTGCCGAGCCTGCTGAATTTCGTTACCGGTGCTGGCACCGGTGTTGTAACTGGCATAGGATGTTAGCTGGTATTCAGTGCGTTGTTTAAGATCATCGGTGGTAAGCAGCTGATAATTGGCATTTTGGCGCACAGACTGGGAAAATTTTGCGGGCATATCCAGCGCAAACACCCAGTTTTTATTCTGCGGTTCTATCAATAAGGTGTACTGATACGGCGTTCCTGAAAAGATCGGTGGCGCTAAAACGGGCTGCTGTGCTAAGTTGCTCGCTTGTGTCCACTTTTTGCCGTCGGTATGGGTTAATACTGGGCCGCGCCAATAGCGTAGATGCGGTGGGGGAATAGCTCCGGTAAATTTCACTCTGAACACCAGCTCATCCGATGCGCCAAGATCGGTGATGGAGCCAGGTTCCATGGAGTCGCTCAAGCCCATTTTGGTCTGGTGGTCATCGTCAAACAACAACCACTTGGGGGCTTCTACCCGTGGAAATAAAATAAATACCGCTACCGCCATAGGTATGGCTTGCGCAATGATAAGCGTGGCTTTTTTGAGCGAGGTACTGGTTTGTGCTGCGTAACTATTGATGAAGACCAAAGTGGCCAGCAACACACAGCAAACAAACAAAATGTAGGCGGCCATCAGTATGCTTTGCTCGTATAAAAACTGCGAGGCGGCTACGATAAACGCTAAATAATTAATCAGATACAGGTCACGCTCGTTTTTTATCTCCATTAATTTTAAGCCCAGCGCAATCACGAACAGACTGGTTCCGCCATCACGTCCTAAAATACCTTTGTGCTGGGTGTACAAAATGACTAATCCGCACAGCGTCAGCAACAACAGTGCAGGGCCTTTGGGTAAACGCCCAGGTTTCCAGATACCGATAAAACGCCATACGAGTAATAGGCAAAAAAAGCCGAACAGCGCGAAGTGCAGGTGATAAACATGCGGCAATACAATCAGGCCGATGGAAGATAACAAAAAAATCAGGATATTTTTGTTATGGGCAGGATTCGACTTCATAACCATTAAAACAAAGCCAGTGCTTCCAGACAGCGCTGGTAGTGTGCTTTACCATTGCCAGGTTCCAGCCGTAAACCGGGTATTACGAATCCGTAATTTAAACCTGCTTGCTCGGCATCAACCACCCAGCGGCATAGGTAACTTAGGCGCTCTTCAATGGATTGTCCGGGGGCATGGCCAAAATCGAGCCAGATTTCCGCCGAATTTTCCCCGCCATATTGTTTGCTGAATAAACCCAATCCTCTCGCATAAGCCTTCCAGTGCAAGTGTTTAATGGGGTCGCCAGCTTGATAACTCTGCAAATCGTAAAACTCATCCCCCCCTTTTTTGAATTGCCCGTGCGGGTTTTGGGTAGCCCCCGTTTCTGGGAAAGGCATTTTCTGATCGGCAGGTTTGGGATACACCAGAGCTTTGGCATTAAAACGGATGGGCGACCAGGCACGAAACAAGCCCAGTGGATAGGTACTGGAAACAGTCATTGTTCCTGCCGGATGCCAGCCTCTTTTCTGAGTCGGGTCATACAAGGTCAGATGCGCCTTGCTGTGCGCCTGTAGGTTGAAGTTTTCGACACTCTGCATTTTTAATTGTATATGCTGGCGTACAACCGATGTAGGGTTATCAACATGCACACCAAATCCAGCCGATTCTCCTGTAAATACCGCGATGGTTTGGCCTTCTTGAATCGTCAATCCGGCCAGGGATTTATAGGTGTGCAAAATGGTGATAAAAAAAATACTGGCCAGCAAAAACGCCAGCATATAGGCCAGATTGTTATTGTAAACAAAGGCTATCAGCACTAACAACACGATCAATAAAGCGAAGCCAAAACCGCGCTGCGTGGGTAAAATAAATATTCGTCGTTGGTTAAGGATTAAAGGTTTATCGTCCACGCGTCGCTCACCCAGGAAAAATCGATCCAGCCCAAAACGATCTTTTAAGGTTAATGCTTTCAATGTACAGACACCTTAGCCAAAATAGGCGCAACAATCGCCGCTGAATCCGTATTGCCCGATCTTAATCGATGCCCGGCAACCGCTGCCAGCACCGCTTGTATATCTTCAGGAATGACCGCATCACGCTGCTCCATAAAAGCCCAGGCCTTGGCCGCCGTCAACAACGCTAAACCTGCTCTAGGTGACAATCCGCAATGATATTCGGATGATTGACGGGTAAAGTTAATAATGGCCTGACAGTAATCCAGCAACGCACTGGATACATGGACTTTGGTAATTGCCTGTTGCAGTTGTTGCAAGTGCTGTGGAGAAATCTGCGCCGACAAGGTTTCAATAAGATGGTGCCGGTTTTGTCCGGTCAGCAATAGGCGTTCCGATTTGGGATCGGGATAACCCAACTCAATACGCATTAAAAAGCGATCCAGTTGCGATTCTGGCAGTGGAAACGTGCCAATCTGGTGCGACGGATTTTGCGTGGCTATCACGAAAAAAGGTTCCGGTAACGCATAGGTGATCCCTTCCACCGTCACTTGATGTTCTTCCATTGCTTCCAGCAATGCGCTTTGTGCTTTGGGTGTCGAGCGGTTAATTTCATCCGCCAGTATCATCTGGTTAAATAGTGGCCCTGGATGAAATTTGAATTCATGGTTTTTGGCATCGAACACCGATGCACCAATAATGTCTGCCGGTAAAATATCGCTGGTAAATTGAATACGCTGGTAATTTAAGCCCAACACTTTAGCCAGCGTATGTGCCAGCGTGGTTTTGCCAACACCGGGAATATCTTCAATCAGTAAATGGCCTCGCGCCAGTAGGCAGCACACTGCTAAACGGATTTGCCTTTCTTTGCCCAGAATTACTTTATTAGCCACAGCAAGAAGTTGCTGGATGTCGTTTTGCATAGTTAAGTAGGAATGATTGGATGTATAAATTGTTGCCTTTAGTATAGAGCAATGCCAGAAATAAAGGCTAAGCTAAAAGTGTTAGTGCCGACTGAACGTAACCACTCAGTAGATGTTAAAAAAGTCCACGGAAACCACAAAAGACACAAAAGACACAAAAAAGTTTTCGGTAATACTTCTTTTTGCGACAAAAATACCCATACTTTTCCATATTTTTTGTGCCGCTTAAATGCGCCTACTTTTGGTTTCCGTGGACAGATAAAACGTTTTACCCTATCTTTTGGATTACTGGAGTAGTTACGACTGAACTCTTTACGATGATGTGCAGTCTTTTTCGATGTTCTGTTTGAGACGGATTAATGTGTATGAATTGGCATCAAAATCGTCAATAACAGCTATACTTTTAGTGGATTTGATACGACAATCTACTAATAACATGATAGATAAGGTCTTCTCGAAAGTCGTCATCGATTTGACCAGGCTTTCTGCTACTATAATGTTTTTTGCATCTGTATCTGCTTGAGTTTGATAATGACCCGATTTTTATTTGCCGTGTTTGTCTTGTTGCTGTCAGAAACCGTTATAGCCAAATCTAACATCGTTGTTTTGGGTGACAGTGTAAGCTCCGGTTATGGTCTGGAAGCAGGGCAGGGATGGGTTTCTTTGGTTCAGGAAAAACTGCATGCAAAACATGACTGCTGTAATCTCATCAATGAAAGCATAGCCGGTGATACCAGCGCAGGCGGCTTAGCCAGATTGGAGTTTATATTAACGACGGACAAACCCAACATTCTGATCGTAGAGCTAGGGGGCAATGACGGTTTGCGCGGCTTGCCGACGACGGAATTAAAACACAATCTTGGCGAAATTATACAACGCGCACAGCAGGCCGGTGTCAAAGTATTGTTGCTGAGTATGCGTATTCCGCCCAATTATGGCAAACGCTATGTGGACATGTTTTACGCTGTTTACCCGCAACTATCTAAGGAACTGGGCGTTACCACGATTCCTTTTATTCTGGAAGATGTTGCTTTAGTCAAGGATTTGATGCAGACCGACGGCTTACACCCAAACGCCAAGGCACAGCCCATGATTGCTGACAAAGTTTGGCAGCATCTACAACCACTCTTAAACTAACAGAGACACTTAATGACAGTACTGACACTTAAACACGCCAATCAAATTATACAAACCGCTCTCGGTAAAGCCAGGCAACTCAATCTTGCACCGCTAACGATCGTGGTTCTGGATGTAGCAGGGCATCTTAAAGCGATGCAGAGAGAAGATGGTGCCAGCATGATCCGGCAAAAAATCGCTACCGCGAAAGCCTGGGGCGCAGTCAATATGGGAGTGTCTTCGCGCAGTCTTGCCGGTGTAGCACTACAAAGACCAGATTTCATGAATGCTCTGGTAGATGTGGCGGAAGGCAGAATAATGCCCGTGCCAGGCGGTGTCCTCATTCGTGACAAGGAAAACAATCTTGTCGGTGCTGTAGGCATCAGTGGCGATGTGTCCGATCAGGATGAGCAATGCGCGATTGTGGGCATTGAGGCGGCTGGTTTTTTTGCGGGTATTTGATAAATAAAAATGTAACTGCTCAGCCGTCCCAAAGACAGGGTAAAGCGTTTTTATCTAGCCACGGAAAGCAGCACTGCCATTAAGTTAAGCAAGAAAGCCCCCTCTCCTTTATGCCCTCCGGGTACTCTGGAGAAGGGGTCGTGTTCTTAACTTAATGGCAATGACGGAAAGCACAAAAAACACGGAAAAGTACCGAATTTTTGTGTCTTTTGTGTCGCTTAAAAGCGCCTACTTTTGGTTTCCGTGGACTTTGTTGTAACATCAACTGAACAGTTATCACAAAACTAAGGCGCATCCTGCAACCTGGTCATCCAGGGTTCTTTACACAGCGGATCGATATAAAACGCCAGCGCCTCAGGTTTATGCAACAAACTTTCTTCACCGGAAGCATTCGGGTTTAGCTGTCTCTTTTCAACAAAATCGACCAGGCGACGGGTGTTATAAATCAGCAACACCCGATTGCCGTATTTGCTGCTGTAAACCTGATAAGCCACGTTAGCCTCATTAAAGGCCGGATTTCTTTCCCGTAGCGTGGCCAAGATATGCAAATTACCTTTGGCCATAATTTTTAATATGGAATCATCATGATTTTCAAGCAATGATTTCAAATAAGTGGCCAATGAACCGGCCAGCTGATGCTCATGCAGGATGCAAATTTCATCTTCAGAAAAAATAAAGCTTTCCGCAACCAGATAATGCCAGTTTTTATGGCTGTCATTAGCAAACAACGAAATTTTATCCAAAGCCCGATGCTGCAAGGCGCTTAGAAAAGTTGTCGGGGCACGCAAATGCTTATCGACAGTCACCACCCACGGCAAGGCTCTGCCGGTTTCTTTAAAACGCTTTTTAACACTGCTAATCACTGCCGAGCGCGGCAACTCATCTTCGCGGCCTTCGGGCTTAACAAGAAACGCATCCACTGCCGTCACTTGCGTATGAAAACCCGCTGCCTTGAATTGCTCAACAAGATTTGAATAACGCGGTTTATAAGGGATACCCGTGCCATCGTACAATATATTGATATGCTTTTCCCTGGCGCACTCTGCAACCAAACTGCGCAAGCGAGTCGCAAAAGGCTCGACATACATATAGTCGTCACTGTGATGGTTGGCCGCCGTTAACACCTGATACAAATCACTTAGTTTGCGAAACTCATCCAGCGAGGCAGTCACAAAATTATCACCGCATTGTGCGGTAGCAATCTCTTCTACAGCGGTTTTTCCAGAACCGGCTCCACCCATCGACATAAACAACTTAGGGTTGGCATCCGAGGTCTTGCCTTCAAAAATAGCCTGTTTAGAGTCGAGCAGTTTTTGGCTGATTTTACCCAGTCGTTCGTAAGCAATTTCAACTGCACGCAGCATGCGCTCATCATCGTGTGCGGCCAGTAACATTTTTTCTTTCAGGCGTTCGTTATTGGCCAGATCAAAAATCAGCGCATCATCGCCTTCACATTGTTTGAGTAAATCCATTAATTCTGCATGGCCGGGTGTGCGCAGCCCTGTCAACATATTCATATCCAGACAAAACAGCGGCGCTGCACCAGTGGTACCGATGCTGATACCGTCAATATCATTTTTCCCCGGCAGGCGTAAGGCCTCTGTGCCCGGTAAATAACCAATAACATGGTTGGCGGCACTTAAAGGGTAATCGGCCAGATGCTTACCCAGGATCAGCAATTCCGTTCTGATACTTTCAATCGGTACCAGGCCACCGGTTACAGACACCAAACAGGCGATACCGTCTGCGGTTTTATGTGATAAAAACGGAATACCTGAAATAAATTTTTTATTTTCGGGCCATTTACCATAACCGTTAGCCGTATTTTGCAGGCTTTTGCTACGCGTTGGATCAAGTGCGTTTTTAAAAGCCGTAGCAACAGCCTGTAGTGGGCTATGGCAATCATGCAACACAGCCGGATCGTTGCTATCCAGTCGCCTAAAATCAATGCCTTGCTCATAAACGCTCTTAAATGCCGGCAAGTTACCCAGTGCCGTGATAAAAAAGTCCAGTGTGATGCGATTGCCATAATTAAACGGCCTGACCAGACGCATTTTTTGATAAAACACACTCAAGCGTTCGGCAATATTTTCCGTCCAGATGACAAAACCATTATTATCAAAAATAGCCGTGTCGCCATTGGCATCGCCGTCCAGCACCAGACATTCGATTGCTTCACGAAATTGCTTGCGTTTGGCAGGATCAGGCATAGTTCCCGGTCTGTGATTGACGGTGGCCTGTTCTTTCCAGTCGTAAAATAAATCGCGGTGGATACGCGAAAACAACCCCGTCAAATAGGTTACGCGCTTGGCCTGATCCTGCGACACGGTTTCTTCAATCTCTTGCTTGAGTGTTGAGGATAACTTGGTCGCCTGAGCTATTGCCAATGCGGTACGCAGCTTTTTCAATTGTGCGTAACCTTTAATGTGACGGCTCAAATTTTCGTTCATAAACAAGATGGTAGTGCAGTGATGTTGAGAGGTGAAAGCTGTGGAGTCAATTAATCGATAGCACTACCGAAACTGAAAAATAGAACACAGATGCCACAGATTTGACGGATACATACCGATAAAAAATAAAATCCGCTTGATCCGTGCTGTCTGTGTTCTATTTGGAATTCGATGAATTACCTGATGCGACATCCTATTGTCAAAGCCATTTAGAGCGGCAAATTATTTTCCGTGGTTTTCTGATCTTTTTTATCAGGTTTGCTGGAGTCGTCGATGCCGTCATAACCAAACACACCGATGATTTTTTCCCACAGGGTTTTTTCAAGATCGCGTTTAGGTACATTAACCGTGGTTTCAAGCGTGGGTTTAAATTGCGGTACTTGACCCGGTTTAAAATCACCCTGTATGCCGGTTATTTGTTCCGCATCATCAAAAAACAAGGTGATTTTTTTTTGTTGCCGATCCTCACCATTGCGTTGCTCCGAATACAGGTAATCCCAGCGATTTTGGTGAAAGGCATCAGCCAGCATAGGAGAACCCAGGATATAAAGCACCTGACGTTTGGTCATTTTAGGCTGAAGCTGATCAACCATCGCCTGATCGACAATGTTACCCTGTTGAATATCAATGGTGTAGACCGGCAAATAACTGAAAACGGTTGAGCATGCAGTCAGCGTCAGGCTGGCTGACACGCTTAAATAACAAAGCGATTTTCTCATCTGGAACGAGGCATAGTTGCAAAAGCTAAAATCATACAGGATGTTAAACGATAATCCTATAAAACTGTCATGACCTTAACCGCTAAAAAAGGCTACAATGTAACCTTGCTACACATCTAACAGCTAGTCTAGCTACTTACAAGGAGATGATTTTGGAAACGCATGATTTAAGGAATGCAGGCTTAAAGGTAACGTTACCACGCGTCAAAATTCTACAAATTCTTGAGAACGAAAGTACTGATCGCCATTTAACGGCTGAAAAGATTTACAAAATTCTATTGGCAGAAGATGGTGATATTGGTCTGGCGACGGTATATCGGGTGTTAACCCAGTTTGAATCTGCGGGACTGGTCACACGGCATCATTTTGAAGGCGGCAATTCGGTCTTTGAATTGGCAAAAGGTAGCCACCACGACCATATCGTTTGCATAAAATGCGGTAAAGTTGACGAATTTTCCGATGAATTAATTGAAGCCCGGCAAAAAGAAATTGCCAAAAAACTGAATTACCAACTGACAGACCACAGTTTGTACCTGTATGGTTTTTGTCCTCAGTGCCAAAAAAAAACTGATCCTTTCCCTACTTTATAAACTTCATGTTTAAACCTCTCATTTTTTATATCGGCTTGCGTTATACGCGTGCCAAACGTCGCACCCAATTTATTTCCTTTGTCACACTGGCATCAGTATTGGGCATCGCCCTGAGTGTTACCGCCTTGATTACCGTACTCTCTGTGATGAATGGTTTTGTCGATGAAATCAGCAAAAGTATGCTGAAAATGACTGCCCACGCCACCATCACCGGAAATTATGGGCAACTGGATGATTGGCACAGTCTGGATCAAAAGCTGGTCAATTTTCCGCATGTTGAAGGCACTGCGCCGTTTATTAACGGTCAGGTTATGATTAATGCCGACCGGCGTGTTAGCGGCACAGTACTCAGTGGTATTTTGCCGGACAATGAAGCCAAAGTTTCAGAAGTGGCGGGCAACATGAAACAAGGTAAATTATCGGATTTGGTCGCGGGGCAATACGGCATTGTGCTGGGCGAAGAACTGGCTAATTACTTGGGCGTTGCCACAGGCGATAAACTTACCGTCATCAGTCCGCAAGTTAACTCCACGCCAGCGGGTGTAGTGCCGCGTATGCGCCGTTTTACCGTGGTGGGCGTGTTTAAGGTCGGTGTGTATGAATACGACCGCAATATGGCCATGATCCACATTGATGATGCCGCCAAATTATTCCGGCTGGAAAGCGCAGTTTCAGGCTTGCGCATTAAGTTTGATAACTTATTGAACGCGCCACAAATCACCGAGTCACTGGCGATGGCATTACAGGATAACTATCAGGTCGGCGACTGGACAAAAGCCAACGCCAATTTCTTTTTGGCCATTAAAATGGAAAAGCGCGTGATGTCGATCATCTTGCTGTTGATGGTGGCAGTTGCGGCATTTAACATTGTCTCAACGCTGATTATGGTGGTCACTGATAAACGCGCGGACATTGCCATTTTAAAAACTCAAGGTTTAACCTCTGCGTCGGTAATGGGCATATTCATGGTGTTAGGCACTATTATCGGCGTTATCGGTACGGTTCTGGGTACAGTCGGTGGTGTGCTATTAGCATTGAATGTACCGGCCATTGTCCACAACATCGAAGAAACCTTTCATATTAAGTTTTTGAACGCGCAAATTTATACCATCAGTGAATTACCCTCCCAACTGATTTGGACTGATGTTTATGCTATCGCTGGCATGGCGTTTTTGTTGTCCTTGCTAGCGACGATTTACCCTGCCTGGCAAGCGGCGAAAATCAATCCAGCGGCGGTGCTAAGATATGAATAACACTAGCATCCTACAATGCAAGCAGCTCACCATGCGTTACGATCAAGGTGGGCTGGACGTTTCTGTACTGAGAGGCGTGAATTTAAATATAGGTGTTGGCGAACGCGTGGCAATTATGGGCGCTTCGGGTTCTGGCAAAAGCACGTTGCTGCATTTGCTCGGTGGCCTGGAAAAACCCAGCGGCGGCGAGGTGATCCTGGACGGTGTCAACATTAATACCGTTAATTCCAGCAGGCTGGCCAAACTGCGTAACCGGTCTTTAGGCTTTATTTATCAATCGCACCACCTGCTGGCCGAATTTACCGTGCTGGAAAATGTCGCCATGCCGTTGTTGATTGCCGATTTATCCATACAGGAAGCCAAGGATCGCGCCATTGAATTATTACAGCGGGTAGGGCTGGGTCACCGGATTGAACACAAGCCCGGTGAATTGTCCGGTGGTGAACGACAGCGTGCCGCCGTCGCCAGGGCTCTGATTAACAAGCCGAAATGTGTACTTGCCGATGAACCTACCGGCAATCTGGACAGCAAAACCGCTGAGCAGGTGTATCAGTTAATGCTGGAATTGAATCAGGAACTGAACGTCAGCTTTTTGGTGGTTACTCACGATCACACACTGGCGGAAAAGATAGGCAAGGTTTTACACATGGAGGATGGGGTTATTGTGGGTTAAAGTTTGATAGCGAAGAAAGACTCTCTAATCAAACAGTGGTAGTGCCAGAATTTAACTCCTTTGATTAGCAAACCGATGACTACCTTATGCATCGGCTCCAGTTTTGAAACGATGTCCCGGCTGTTTTTTAAAAAAACCGAAATCAGCCGGTTTAAATATGCTTATGTATCCGAGTATGACCACCTTGTTTAAGCAGGTAAGAACCTTTCACTCAGTACCTGTTTATCCGGTATGCCTTTGGCTCGCGCGGCTGCTTCGGCCGCATCAATCAGAGCGGGTGGCCCACACAGA
>NZ_FUKJ01000158.1 GCF_900163745.1 Crenothrix polyspora | reverse complement strand
ACTATGCTGTATGAGATTCAAGGTGTTTCTGAAGAGATGGCTCGTGAAGCTTTTGCCTTGGCAGCTGCCAAATTACCCTTAAAGACTCTTTTTACCGCGCGGACGATAATGTGATGAAAGCAAGTGAACTACGTCAGAAATCAAAAGACGAGTTAGGAGCTATGATGCTCGATTTATCTCGTGAGCGTTTCAATCTTAGAATGCAAAAAGGTACAGGACAACTTTCCAAGCCCGATCAAGTAAAAAAGGTTAGACGGAACGTTGCACGTATCCAAACACTATTGAAAGAAATGGCGAGCGCATAAAATGAGCGAAGATAACTCTCAAAACACCGTTGGACTGAGAACTATTTCCGGTCGAGTTGTTAGTAATAAAATGGACAAAACGATTACGGTACTGGTAGAGCGTGTTGTAAAACACCCTGTTTACGGTAAGTATATTAAGCGTTCAACCAAGATTATGGCGCACGATGCATTGAATGTGTGTCAAGAAGGTGATGTGGTAGCCATTACATCATGTAGGCCAATGTCTAAGAACAAGACTTTTAAATTAGTACAAGTCTTAGAGAGTGCTAGAAAATAGCATAACAGTTTTCAGTATAAAAGAATGCAGGAATAAATCATGATTCAGATGCAAACTAACCTTGACGTTGCTGATAATAGTGGCGCAAAAAAGGTCATGTGTATCAAAGTATTAGGCGGCTCGCATAGACGCTATGCGGGCATAGGCGACATTATCAAAGTCAGTATTAAAGATGCAATTCCGCGTGGTCGGGTCAAGAAAGGCGAAGTTTACAATGCCCTCGTGGTTAGAACAGCTAAAGGTGTTCGCAGATCAGATGGTTCTGTGATTCGCTTCGATGGTAATGCAGCGGTTATCCTTAATAATAATTTGCAGCCATTGGGAACACGTATATTTGGCCCTGTCACCCGTGAGCTTCGAGGCGAGAAATTTATGAAAATTATCTCGTTAGCTCCTGAAGTTTTATAAGTGGAGAACTAGGCGATGCAAAAAATAAAAAAAGGCGATGATGTTGTAGTTCGTACCGGAAAAGACAAAGGTAAGAGCGGCAGAGTAGTCAAGATTTTGAAAAATGATACGGTGCTGGTTGAAGGTATTAACCAAGTCAAGAAAAGCCAGAAGCCGAATCCTAATGCAAATATCGAAGGCGGTATTGTGACTAAAGACATGCCGATTAATATTTCCAATATAGGTCTTTACAATCCCGCGATAAAAAAAGCAGATCGTGTCGGCTTTAGATTTCTGGACGATGGAAAAAAAGTCAGATATTTCAAGTCAACGAATGACCTTGTCGATGTGTAGGGTGTAGAGAATAATGGCTAGACTAGAAACCGTATATAAAGAAACCGTACTGCCCTCCTTAATGGAACAGTTTTCCTACAAATCAGTAATGCAAGCCCCAAGGCTTACCAAAATAACCCTTAATATGGGTGTTGGTGGTGCAGTAGCAGATAAAAAAGTGTTGCAATCTGCACTTAGTGACATGGAAAAAATTTCCGGTCAAAAACCTGTTATTACTTTGGCGAGAAAATCAATTGCTGGATTTAAAATTCGTGACGACATGCCTATCGGTTGTAAAGTAACTTTACGTAGCGATAGAATGTATGAGTTTTTAGATCGCTTAATCAGCATAGCTATTCCTCGTATTCGTGATTTTAGGGGCTTGAGTTCTAAAAGTTTTGATGGACGTGGCAATTACTCGATGGGCGTAAGAGAACAAATCATATTCCCTGAAATTGATTACGATAAAATAGATGCTTTGCGTGGTATGGATATCACTATTACGACGACAGCACAAACCAACGAAGAAGGTTTGGCATTGTTAAAGCTCTTTAATTTTCCACTTAAAAGCTAAAGGTCACGTCACATGGCAAAGAAATCAATGATTGCGCGTGAAACCAAGCGTAAAAAATTAGTTAAAAAATACGATGTTAAGCGTAAATCTCTGAAGGAAACTATCAGAGATCCAAATAGCAGCTTTGAAGATAAAGAAACAGCTCATCTACAACTCCAAAAATTACCGAGAGATTCGAGTGTTACACGAGTTCGTAACCGCTGTAATTTGACTGGTCGACCACACGGATATTATCGTAAATTTGGTCTTAGCCGAAATAAACTCAGAGAGGCAACTATGCGGGGTGATGTACCCGGTGTAGTTAAGGCAAGTTGGTAATCTGTTGGATCAAGTTTGGAGATAGTGAAAAATGAGCATGACAGACCCTATTGCAGATATGTTGACCCGGATAAGAAACGGTCAGTCTGCAGGCAAAAAGAATGTAAAGCAGCCTTCGTCAAAATTAAAAGTATCGATTGCTAAGGTGCTTAAAGAAGAAGGTTATATCGCGGATTTCAGTACTGAAACAACCGGTAGTCATACCGAGATGTTGATTGAGTTGAAGTATTACAAAGGTCGCCCCGTGATAGAAACCATAAAAAGAATAAGTAGACCTGGTTTGCGTATTTATAAGTCCAAAGACGAGTTACCTAAAGTGCTTGGTGGATTGGGTATTGCTATTGTATCAACATCGAACGGTGTAATGACCGACAGAGCTGCGCGTGCCATTGGGCATGGCGGTGAAGTCATCTGCACTGTTTGTTAACGGAGGCTAGATTTATGTCAAGAATTGCTAAAGCCCCAGTTTCTATTCCTAGCGGAGTAGATGTAAAACTAGAGGGTAATAACATGATCGTAAAGGGTAGTAAAGGTCAGTTGTCGCATGTTTTTCATCCTTCTGTTACCGTCGATATCGTTGATAATGTAATATCTATGCAATGGGACAAAAGTGACAAGGACGCTACTGCACAAGCAGGTACTGCTAGAGCAATAGTGAACAATATGGTCGCTGGTGTTTCAGCAGGGTTTGAAAAAAAATTGGCACTTGTAGGCGTGGGCTATAGGGCACAGGCTAAGGATAATATCCTCAGTTTATCACTCGGTTTTTCGCATCCTGTGGATTTTGAAGTGCCAGCCGGAATTACTGTTGAGACACCTACCCAAACGGATATCATTATTAAAGGTAGTGATAAACAACAGGTTGGTCAGGTGGCTGCAAAAATCAGGGCGTATCGTCCACCTGAGCCTTATAAAGGCAAAGGTGTGAGATATGCGGATGAACATGTGGCCAGAAAAGAAGCTAAGAAGAAGTAAGGTAATGTGATGGATAAGAAACAATCTCGTATGAAACGCGCTTTAAAGTTGCGTAGCAAAATTAAGAGTTTAAATGCTGTTCGCTTGTCGATCCATAAAACTTCGCAACATATTTACGCGCAAGTAATCAGTGGCGATGGCATGACAACATTGGCCAGTGCGTCGACAACGCAGTCTGAAATTAAGGCAACATTAAAGAATACCAGTAACATCGAAGCTGCTGCTGAAGTGGGTAAGTGGATTGCCCAGAAAGCTATTACAGCGGGTGTCAGCGAAGTCGCCTTTGATCGTTCAGGATTTAAATACCACGGTCGTGTCAAAGCGTTGGCAGATGCAGCTCGTGAAGCTGGTTTGAAATTTTAGGAGAGGAAAATGGCTACAGCACCTGCTCAAGGTAGCACCGACGGGTTACAAGAAAAATTGGTTAATGTTCGGCGCGTTGCGAAAGTTGTTAAAGGCGGTAGAGTGTTTGGCTTTACTGCGCTGACTGTTGTTGGTGATGGCCAAGGTCGTGTCGGTTACGGCGTTAGCAAGGCCCGCGAAGTACCCATAGCAATTCAGAAGTCTTTAGAGCAAGCACGCAAAAACATGCGTAAAGTGTCTCTAAAAGGCGATACGCTGCAATATTCTATTATGAATACGACAGGTGCTGCAAAGGTTTACATGCAGCCCGCTTCAGAAGGTACTGGCATCATTGCCGGTGGCGCAATGAGGGCAGTATTTGAGGTTGTCGGTGTGCATAACGTATTGGCTAAGTGTATTGGCACAAGTAATCCGATTAACGTTGTGAGAGCAACGATTAATGGCCTTACAGGCATGCACAATGCCAACCAGATTGCTGCTAAGCGCGGCTTAACAGTTGAACAAATTATTGGATAGTTAAGATGGCCAGTACCAATTTAAATGTTACGATGACAAAAAGTAAATTTGGACGCTTGCCTCGCCACCGTGCTTGTTTGATCGGTTTAGGGTTGCGCAAGATTAATCAGACGGTTCAAGTTGCAGATACACCTGAGAACCGCGGTATGATAAATAAAATATCATACATGTTAAAAGTCGAGGCAGTGTAAATGTATTTAAATACTATCCAGGCAGCCGAGGGTTCTCGGAAAAAGTCCAGACGAGTGGGTCGCGGTATTGGCTGCACTATGGGTAAAACATGTGGACGCGGCCATAAAGGTCAAAAAGCGCGTTCCGGCGGTTTTCATAAAGTAGGTTTTGAAGGTGGACAGATGCCTTTGCAACGCAGGTTGCCAAAGGTTGGGTTTACTTCAAAATCCAGCATGTATTCTGCAGAAGTGAGATTGCACGAGTTGAATGGACTGGTCGCTGATGTGATTGATCTTAAGGTTTTGATTGCCGCTAATATCGTTCCCGCTTTTACAAAGAAAGCTAAGATAATTCAATCGGGCCTGTTAAATAAAGCGGTTGTTATCAAGGGCGTGGCAGTAACAATTGGTGCGAAGGCATCTATTGAGGCTGCTGGCGGCAAAATCGAGGCTTAAAGTGAGTACTCCAAGAACACAGGCGGCAGGAAAAAGCGATGGACTCTCAGAGCTGAAAGCGAGGCTACTTTTTGTTCTGGGAGGATTAATTGTTTTAAGGATAGGTGGGCATATCCCTGTTCCTGGAATAGATCCAAAAGCACTTGCGCTGATGTTCGAGCAGCAGAGCGGCTCTATTTTAGACATGTTCAATATGTTCTCCGGCGGCGCTTTGCAGCGCCTGAGTATCTTTGCTTTGGGCATCATGCCCTATATATCAGCGTCTATCATTATGCAATTGATGACTGTTGTTATACCGGCTATGGAGCAAATGAAAAAGGAAGGTGCCTCAGGGACGCGGAAAATCTCGCAATATACCCGTTACGGTACTGTGGTGTTGGCAACGTTTCAGGCGATTGGTATTTCTCTCGCACTGCAAAGTCAGTCGGCAGGAGGCCTTTCGGTCGTTTTAAATCCAGGCATGGGGTTTGTTGCGATTACTACCATTACATTGGTTACAGGCACCATCTTTCTAATGTGGCTGGGCGAGCAAATGACAGAAAGAGGTATCGGCAATGGTATTTCTATGATCATTTTTGCCGGTATCGTTTCGGGTTTGCCAAAAGCTATTGGCGGTACTTTGGAATTGGCCAGGACTGGTGAGATGAATGGGGCGTTTATCCTTCTGCTGTTTTTGTTGTCGATTTCAGTGACTGCGCTTGTTGTTTTTGTAGAGCGCGGCCAGCGTAGAATCTTGATAAACTATCCAAAAAGGCAGCAAGGTGGAAAAACTTACGGCGGTCAAAGTAGTTTTCTGCCTTTAAAGCTCAATATGGCGGGTGTTATACCGCCGATTTTTGCTTCCAGTATTATCTTGTTTCCAGCAACTATTGCTGGCTGGTTTGGAAATACTGAAGGATTTTCTTGGCTACAGGATGTCGCCACCATGTTGTCGCCAGGCCAGCCCGTTTACGTTATTTTTTATGCCGCAGCGATTATTTTCTTTTGTTTTTTCTATACCGCAGTGCAGTTTAATTCAAAAGAAACCGCTGAGAATTTGAAAAAATCAGGTGCGTTTTTGCCTGGTATCAGGCCAGGTTTGCAAACCAGTGCATATATAGATAAAGTTATGACACGCCTTACGTTGGTCGGTGCCTTTTACATTACTTTGGTGTGTTTGTTGCCTGAGTTCTTGATAGTTTACTGGAACGTGCCTTTTTATTTTGGTGGCACCTCTTTGCTGATCATAGTCGTTGTGGTAATGGATTTTATTTCTCAGATGCAAACACATGTTATGTCTCAGAAATATGAAGGTTTGATGAAAAAAGCAAATCTTAAAAAATGATTTATTAATAACATAAAATGCACAAGTGCAGGAGATAGCTGTGAAAGTACGTGCTTCCGTTAAAAAAATTTGTAGAAATTGTAAGATTGTAAAAAGACACGGTGTTGTTCGGGTTATCTGCGAAGATGGTCGCCATAAACAACGACAAGGTTAGAATTTGTTGCGCCATTATTGTTGCAATGCTATAATTCGGCGCTTAACTTTAGAGTACTGCTCAGGGGAGTATCTAGATGGCACGTATTGCCGGGATAAATATACCAGATCATAAACATGCCGTCATCGCATTGACCGCTATTTATGGGGTTGGTCGTCAAACTGCAAGTGAGATTTGTGTTGAGGTTGGTATTCAGCCTTCTGTAAAAATAAAAGAGCTGAATGAAGAGCAATTGGAATCCATTCGTGCCGTCATCTCAAAGATGACAGTCGAGGGTGACTTGCGTCGTGAAGTCTCTATGAATATCAAACGGTTGATGGATCTTGGTTGCTATCGTGGCATCAGGCATCGTAGAGGTTTACCGCTTCGAGGTCAAAGAACCAGAACGAACGCGCGTACCCGTAAAGGCCCTCGTAAACCAATCAGAAAATAAGTTTTCTTAAGAGATAAAAGTAATGGCAAGTCCAAATAATCGTGCTAGAAAGCGCATAAAAAAAGAGGTGGCTGACGGTATCGTTCATGTTCATGCGTCTTTTAATAATACCATCATTACCATCACTGATAGAAAAGGTAACGCCTTATCTTGGGCAACATCGGGTGGTTCAGGTTTTAGAGGCTCACGGAAAAGCACCCCTTTTGCGGCACAGGTTGCAGCAGAGAAAGCGGGCACGGTTGCTTTGGAGTTTGGCATGAAGAATCTTGATGTCATGATAAAAGGTCCAGGTCCAGGTCGTGAATCAGCTGTGCGTTCATTGAACAATCTAGGGTTCAAGATTAATAACATCGTTGATGTGACACCTATTCCGCATAATGGATGTCGCCCACCTAAAAAGCGCCGCGTATAGAAATTTTGGAGTAGTAACATGGCAAGATATCTCGGTCCCACTTGTAAGTTGAGTCGCAGAGAAGGTACTGATCTGTTTTTAAAAAGCAGAGGCAAGTCCCTAGAAAATAAATGTAAATTAGAGCAAAGACCCGGTCAGCACGGTGCTAAGCGTACCAGAAGCTCTGACTATGCTATGCAGTTAAGAGCCAAACAGCGGCTGCGTAGAATTTACGGGATTTTGGAAAAGCAATTTAGAAACTATTACAAGACTGCTGATATGAAAAAGGGCGCAACAGGCGAAAATCTGTTAAACCTTCTTGAATCGAGACTTGATAACGTCGTTTATCGCATGGGCTTTGCTTGTACCCGTGCTGAAGCGCGTCAGTTGGTCAGTCATAAATCGATTCAGGTGAATGGTGCGTTGATCAACGTTCCTTCCTATCAGGTTGCCCCCGGCGATATTATAGAAGTCAGGGAAAAAGCAAAAAAACAGCAAAGAATTGTTGATGCTTTGACCGTCGCTGATCAGTATGGTTTCCCATCTTGGGTTGAAGTAAATACAAAAGCAATGTCTGGTACATTCAGTTCTTTGCCGGATCGCGTTGATCTGGGCAGTGATATTAATGAACAGTTGGTTGTGGAACTATACTCCAAGTAATATTGTAGTTTTGAGGAATATAAATGCAGAGTTCTATTTCTGGCTTATTAAAGCCTCGATTAGTTGAAGTTGTCAGTAAAACGCCTAATCATTCCAGAATTGTGATAGAACCTCTTGAGCGCGGATTCGGGCATTCCTTGGGTAATGCTCTGAGACGTGTGTTGTTGTCAACCATTCCTGGTTGTGCAGTGACAGATGTTGAAATTGAAGGCGTTCTCCATGAATACACCACAATAGAGGGTGTTCAGGAGGATGTGGTCGATATTTTGTTAAATCTCAAAAAACTGGCTGTTATCCTTCATTCAAGAGATGAAGTTGAGTTGATTTTATCGAAAAATGGCGCTGGCAGTGTGACTGCTGGCGATATTAGTTTGCCTCATGATGTTGAAATTATTAATCCTGAACTAGTGATTGCTAATTTGACGCAGGCAGGCGTATTAAATATGAAAATTCGTGTGCGTCGTGGAAGAGGTTATGAACCTGTGAGCACACGTAAAGCGAGTTCTGAGCAAGGAAGTGTGGTTGGCTCATTGCAGTTAGATGCGGCGTATAGTCCAATTGTAAAAGTGGCCTATCAAGTTGAAAGTACTCGTGTTGAACAACGTACTAATTTGGATAAGCTTATCATTGAGCTTGAAACCAACGGTACTGTTGATCCAGAGCAAACAATCAAATTGGCAGCTACTATCCTTCATGAGCAGTTATCGGTTTTCGTTGATTTCGAAAAAGTGGATACGCAACCAATGCCTGAGATAGGTGTAGAGGCTGAGCCGTTTGAGCCAGTTCTACTAAGACCTGTTGATGATCTTGAGTTAACGGTGAGATCAGCCAATTGTTTGAAAGCAGAAAATATTTTCTATATTGGTGATTTGATTCAGCGTACTGAAGTTGAGTTGTTGAAGACACCGAATTTAGGTAAAAAATCATTAACAGAGATAAAAGATATTCTTGCTTTGAAGGGATTGTCGTTAGGTATGCGCTTGGAAAACTGGCCGCCTGATAATCTTGCAGATCAAAATCACACAATTATACACTGACATTAGGTTGTTCCATAATGAGACATCGTAAATCTGGTAGAAAATTTAACATGAACAGCAGCCACCGCAAGGCGCTGTTCAGTAATATGGTTACTTCGTTATTCAAGCACGAGTTGATTAAAACAACTTTGCCTAAAGCGAAAGAGTTGAGAAGCTACGCTGAGCCTTTAATTACCATGTCAAAGGTTGACAGTGTTGCTAAAAGACGTATGGCGTTTGCTAAGCTGCGTGATCGTGATGTGGTTACTAAGTTATTTAATGAATTAGGTCCACGGTATAAAGATAGAGCGGGTGGTTATCTGCGCATCATGAAATGCGGTTTTAGAACCGGTGATGACGCACCTATGGCTTATGTTGAGTTAGTTGATAGACCAGAATAATTCATTCCAGCACAGACAATAAAAAAAGCCGGTTTACCGGCTTTTTTTACGCGTATCTTTTTTGTATTTGCTGGGTTTGAATAAAAATGATCAGCTTTTAAGCGCACGGTATGCACATATTGTGATGTAGGCTAGCAAAGGCTGGTAAACAATTTATTATTTTTGTAAAAATTCTATTTTTCCTGCTTTACCATTCCAGTCATCGGCATCATCAACAGGCGCTTTTACTTCGGTAATGATTGGCCATAGCTTGGCTAGTTCAGCGTTTAATGCGATAAACTGCGTTTGATCTTCGGGGACTTCATCCTCGGAAAAAATAGCATTTGCCGGACATTCAGGCTCGCATAAAGTGCAATCAATACACTCATCTGGATTGATAACCAAAAAATTAGGCCCTTCATGAAAGCAATCTACTGGGCAGACATCCACACAATCAGTAAATTTACATTTGATACAGTTTTCTGTGACTACAAAAGTCATAATTTTTACCAGGAAAGTTGTAGAAAAAATTAGTTTTTATACTTTGGCCGAGCATTTTAGCAGAAAGATGCAAACGATAAAACATCGTCTTGTCTGAGCGGGCTATTCGATGGGTATTGTGAGCTTTAGAACGTTCTTTTTAAACACAATTGAAAATACATGGGCGGGTGTTTAGGTTAGATTGAGCCTATTTGGCTGTATCAGGATTTAATAATGATAAAAACATTTTTTTAACATGGCTTATTTTACGCTCATTAATGTTTTTAAGCGCCATAGCAGCTTCTGCTTTTAATTTGTTATCGGCGTAGTCTTGTTCGCTACGCGTTGGGGCTTTGCTGGCAATCGCAAAATATTTTTTGGCTTCTTTCAGTTCGTTGACGGAGACAAGAAATTCCCCGTAGAAATAATTGGCATCAATCGCAGTAGGGTTTATTTTTAATGCGGTTTGAAACATTTTTCGCGCTTCATTGTTATCACCGAATGCAATCGGCCAACCGGGTACCATGTAATACAGCGTACCTAAGGTTACATAGGCTGAGCCGTCCATTGTTTTAGGGTCAATGCTGATGGCTTTGGTCAGAAGATCGCGGGCTTCATTGATGGCTTTCAATGCTGACAAACCGTCCTGTTGGTCAGCATAGGTGGCCTTTATCACGGCTTGCCAGAACATGGGATCCGCAGATTTGGGAAATTCTTGTGCTAAGCTATCCGCTTGTGCAAGCAGCTTTTGATAAGCGACTTCTTGCTCGGCTTTCGGCGTTTTGTAATAAATCGTCGCCCACTGGGATTCAATGCTTGTTAACGATGCTTTTAAATCACCGGCGAAGCATGGGCTGCAAAGTAGTAATAATGCAACAAACGTTGTTTTTTTCATACAGCGAATATAAATTAAAACCTTGCTATTTGCAATAGGCTATAAAAAATTAGTCGGTAGACCATGCCGAATAAGGCTGTACAGCGAGATTATTGTTGTAATAACGTCTGTCGTGAGTGACTTCAGCGCCTATCCAATCAGGTTTTTCAAAGACTTGGGCAGTGGCAGATAATTCTATCTCCGCAACGATTAGGCCTTGGTTGTCACCATAAAACTCATCTATTTCCCATGTGTTGCCGTTGTTGTTAACAAAATGGCGGGTTTTTTCTATTAATGGTTTGTTACACAGCGTATCAAGTATCTCGTTGGCATCAGCCAATGGAATTTCATATTCGTATTCGTGTCTTTGAGTGCCAATAGTGGCGCTTTTGATATTTAACCAAGCCTTATCATTGCTGATTCTAACTCTAATGGAACTGGTTGCTTGTGAGCTTAAATAGCCTTGTTTATAAGTGACAGAGCTACTGACCCATTGTCGCCAATCATCATTGGCCAGTAAAAACTTGTGTTCAATTTCGATGGCCATATTAACCTTTTTGGCACTGATTGCTGTTATCGCAATAAGGCGGTGTTGACGTTTCGGCGCAGCCGCATAAGTGTATTGTTTCAGTTTTCTCGGCGATAAATTTCACGGATTTTTTTTCAGAAAACTGTCGGTGCGCGTGATCACACAACGGCATGGTCTGGCTAAAGCCACAACTGCACCAGGAGTAACGTTGTCCGGCTTCAACATCTACAGGAAGCGGCGAATTTGTTTTGCTTGTCATGGTATCGATTAATCAAGGTGAAATGTGCCAATTATACTGTAACTTGTGCGCTGTATTTGTAACACACGCGTGCTTTATCTAGGCGCTGCTAAATGATACAGTAGTCGATTACTAAGTGCTGCGGGTGTTTTTTACGCTTGGCTTAGTGATATTTTTAATTATTTTTTTATTTGGGATTATTGTCAATGGCTTTCGAATTACCTGCTTTGCCGTATGCTAAAAACAGTTTAGCACCTCATATTTCAGAAGAGACTTTGGACTTTCATCATGGTAAGCATCATCAAACTTATGTGACCAATTTGAATAATCTGGTTCCAGGCACTGAATTTGAAGGTTTGTCATTAGAAGAAATTATCGTCAAATCATCAGGCAGTATTTTTAATAATGCCGCACAAATTTGGAATCATACTTTTTATTGGAACTGTTTGTCACCCAATGGCGGTGGTGAGCCGACCGGTGCGTTGGCCGATGCGATTAATGTTTCTTTCGGATCGTTTGCAAAATTTAAAGAAGAATTCACCAAATGTGCCGTGACGACGTTTGGCGCAGGTTGGGGCTGGTTGGTAAAAAATGCCGATGGCAGTTTGGCATTGGTCAGCACCAGTAATGCTGGCTGCCCTTTAAAAACAGGACAAACGCCATTGCTGACTTGTGATGTCTGGGAACATGCTTATTACATTGATTTTCGTAATGCACGTCCAGCGTATTTGGAAGCGTTTTGGGCGTTGGTAAACTGGGATTTTGCGGCTAAGAATTTTGCCGCATAACTGAGTAACAGGTGAGATCCTCAGTATCAAATACTGAGGATCTTCAAAGAGGAGAGCACTATGTCTACCGTTCTAATTACCGGCGCTAATCGTGGTTTAGGCCTGGAGTTTTGTCGTCAATATGCGGCAGATAACTGGACTGTTGTTGCCTGTTGTCGCGATGTGTCACAAGCGACGGCGTTACAGCAATTAGCCAGACAATACAGTAATATACAGTTGGAAACACTGGATATAACCGACTTTTCTCAAATCGATGGGCTATCCCGTAAATTATCATTACTGGCTATTGATGTGTTGATAAATAATGCCGGTGTTTATGGTGATGAGGGTAATCATCGTTTTGGCCATCTGGATTATCAAGCTTGGCTCGATACTTTGCTGATTAATACGCAAGCGCCAGTTAAGATGGCTGAAACATTTTTAGGCCACGTTAAGTGCAGCCAGGAAAAGCTGATAGTGACCGTCAGCAGTTTAATGGGGAGTCTTGCTGACAACACAAGTGGCGGCAGTATTTTGTACCGTTCCAGCAAGGCGGCGGTCAATGCGGCGATGAAGAGTTTGGCGATTGATTTGAAAAAAGACGGTATTGGTGTGCTTATTTTTCATCCTGGTTGGGTTAAAACTGATATGGGTGGTGCTAATGCGCCTACTTTACCCGCAGAAAGCATTGCGGGTATGCGGCAGGTGATAGCGGGTTTTTCATTAGATCAATCCGGTGATTTTGTACGATACGATGGGGAGGTGATGCCGTGGTAAACAATAGATTGCAATGCGTTTTGTTAATGGCTGTGTTTAGTCCGTTGGTTATTGGCGCGGAGCTGGTTATTCCTGGAGTTATTCAAGTGCCGTCGGGAAATACCCCATTATTCACGTTACATGCCACAGGTGAACAAATCTACCAATGCGCGTTAAAAGACAAGGCTTATAAATGGATAGTCTATCCGAATGCGCTACTGATGGATGAGCAGGGACAAAAAGTGGGTACGCACAGTAAAGGCCCTGCATGGCAATATAAGGATGGTAGTCGTGTAACCGGTAAAATTAGCCAAAAAACCGATGAGCCACGCGATAAGGCCATGCCCTGGCTGTTGATTGAGGCGGTTGATCATAAAGGATCGGGCTTGTTATCTACGGTGTCTTATATTAATCGGGTGAATACACAAGGTGGTTTGGAGCCGATGTTGCCATGTGATGGTAACCATTTAGGCAGTGAAAAGCCTGTTGCTTATACGGCGGATTATATTTTTTATGCCAGATAATGGTATTGATCATTAAGTTTGTATTTAAACACGAGAAAATATCATGCAATGGGCAGACGTTATTGATAACCCTTATTTTAAAAACTTACCTTTTAAAATTGAGCTAAATCGTTTTGGCCAAGTGTTAATGAGTCCTGCCAGTAACCAGCATGGTAATCTTGAATACCGTGTTGGTCGAGCCTTGGAACGGGGCTGTCCACCTGGAGAGATTATCATCGAATGCTCCATTAAAACCACAGACGGCGTTAAAGTGGCCGATGTCGTTTGGGCCAGCGCCGCATTTATCCAACAATACGGTTACAGCACACCTTATCCACAAGCACCTGAAATCTGCGTTGAAATCATCTCACCTAGCAATACCGACGAAGAAATGCGGATTAAAATAGATTTGTATTTAGCACAGGGCGCACAAGAAGTTTGGCTGGTTAATACCGCAACCAAGGTGCGTTTTTTTAACAACCAAGGTGAACAAAACAAGTCACAATGGCTGGACAATGTGACGCTGTAAAATTGCTATTCATCAATTTTTTTATTCAAAATTTGCTTTAAAAAAGGCAGCGTCAATTTACGTTTGGCAATTAACGAAGCCCTGTCTAATGTGTCCAGCAGCGTCCATAGAGATTCTAAATCCCTGTGATAATGCGTCAACAAAAAATGACCTGCACTTGTCGACAGATCAAAGCCCATTTTATCGGCCTTAAAAATGAGTGCCGCAATTTGGTCGGGATCAGAAAAAGGCTGTAGTTTTAACGTTAATCCCCAGTTGATACGGGTTTTTAAATCGGGCAAGCGAATGTTTATTTGTGTGGGCGGGCTTGATGCTGACAATATCAGTTTCCGCACTAAATCACGCTGTCGATTGAAAAAGTTGAAAAATGCTAATTCCCAGTCCGATTTGCCTGCGATGTGTTCGATATTGTCAAGACAGACCAGATCATAGTCATCAAGTCCTGTGAAGAGATCAATATCGTTGAGGTTTCTCGGTGATAAATCATAATAAAATGACCGCAAGCCCCGCTGTTGCATGGCGTGGCAACAGGCTTGCAATAAATGGCTTTTGCCTTGTCCGGCGTGTCCCCACAAAAAAATTTGTTGTTCCCCCATGCCAGCAACACAGCGTTGCAAATGGCTAACAACCTCCTGATTAGCCGCCGGAAAATAATCCGCGAAGGTTTTGTTAGCCCTGAATTCAAAGTCGAGGGGGATTTGTTGGGCCATTTATGTGGTTTTCCCTACAAAACGGACGTAGAACGTAGTGCCGAAAAATAACATTAAACTGAATAGCACTTCCAAGCTAAGATAAAAACGCTGATCTGCATTAATATACGTTTCAGCCGCGCCGTGGATAAAATACGCTAAGCTGATATAAGCCGCCCATGCACAACTTCTTTTGTTACGGTTCAATAGTCCACGCATTGGCAATAATAGCGGCGTAACGGTGATGATGAGCATCAAGGCAACAGGAAATTTGGCGGCATCGGCTGCTAAAACCGTATGCCATGCCATCAGCCAGATAAATAATCCAAAAAAACCCACGAGAGACAGATAGTAATAATAGTCGGAATTTATTTTCATGGCTGTTTTAAACGCTGTGCAGTGTTAGCCAGACGTGACCCTAATGCGCGGCATAAGGCTTTTTCGTGCCCGGTTAACTGGCCATGTTCGGAAGATAAATGACTAGGCCCGTAAGGTGTGCCGCCTGATGTGGTTTCATGTAAAGCGGTTTCCGCATAGGGTAAACCTAATAACACCATGCCGTGGTGCATTAAAGGCAGCATCATCGATAGTAATGTACTTTCCTGGCCACCGTGCAAACTGCCGGTGGATGTGAATACACCGGCGGGTTTGCCGGTTAATGCGCCAGAAAACCAGATTTGCGTGGTGCTATCAATAAAATATTTGAGTGGTGCTGCCATATTGCCAAAATGCGTTGGACTGCCCATTGCCAAACCATCGCAGTTGGCAAGATCGTCCAGCGTGGCATAGATTGCACCTTGTGCAGGGATGCGTTCGGCAGTTTTTTCACAGACAGCGGACACATCCGGCACAGTTCGCAGTACCGCTTCAGCATTGGGGATGGCTTCTACACCTCTGGCAATATAATTAGCCATGTCGGCTGTCATGCCGTGGCGAGAGAAATACAGGATCAGAATTTTTGTAGGCATTGCGTATAGCCGTTATTTTAAAATAGTGAGAACAGCCTCGGGTGGACGGCCAATAACAGCTTTGTCATTAGCGATCACGATAGGGCGTTCAATGAGAATAGGATGCTTAACCATGGCCGTAAGCAGCGCAAGCTTGTCCAGAGATTTATCTTCCAGATTGTTGGTCAGATATTCAGTTTCTTTATTACGCATAAGCTGACGCGGTTCTATGGCCAGTTTTTGCAGGATGTCATCTAGCTCTTCAATACTGGGTGGTGTTTTGAGATATTCAATTACATTTACCTCAAGCCCCTGATCTTTTAACAACTGCAAGGTTTGCCGCGATTTGCTGCAACGCGGATTATGATAGATAGTTGCGTGCATGAATAACAAATCCCCATTATGAAAGGTTTATAATGGTATCATTTTCAATAACAAAACGCTTTTAAAGGTGCAAGTTTGGTATCAGTAGCGCTTAAAGATCGGGTAACCGATCGCTTCGAACAATATTGGCTGTTGGCTCGGTTTGATCGGCCTATTGGCATTTTAATCCTATTATGGCCGTCACTGTGGGCACTTTGGGTTGCCAGTGACGGTAAGCCCGACCTACTGGTATTAACGGTGATTTGTCTGGGTGTAATCTTAATGCGGGCAGCGGGCTGTGTTATTAACGATTATGCCGACCGCGATTTCGATCCGCATGTAGAACGTACCAAACAGCGCCCTATTGCTGCGGGTAACGTCACCCCCAAAGAAGCATTGATTGTCTTTATGGTGCTGTGTTTGTGCGCCTTTGGTTTGGTGTTGTTACTCAACATTTACACCATTCTGTTATCTTTTGTTGCTGCATTTCTGGCGGCCAGCTACCCATTTATGAAGCGTTATACTCAATTACCGCAAGCGTATTTGGGCATTGCTTTTGGCTTTGCGGTACCTATGGCGTTTTCAGCCCAAACCAACAGCATTCCTGCGATTGCCTGGGTTATGTACCTGGCGGTGATACTGTGGGCGTTAGTTTATGACACCATGTATGCCATGGTAGATAAGGATGATGATTTAAAAATAGGTGTTAAATCAACGGCTATTTTATTTGGCGATTATGATCGTCATATTATGGCAATGTTACAGTCAATCATTTTTGGATTGCTGATAACCGTCGGGCACATGGCGCAATTAGGTGCTTTTTATTATAGCGGACTTTTGGTGGCCGCCAGTTTGTCGGTGTATCAGCAACAACTCATATTACATCGTGAAAAAGCCTTGTGTTTCCAAGCATTTTTAAACAATAACTGGTTTGGTCTGGCGATTTTTGTCGGTTTAGTGCTGGATTATTTACTGCGCTGAAACTATTGGTTTGTGCGCTTGAAAAGAATTTTTCTCATCCTGTATTATTTATTATAAAGCAGTCTATTCTTTATGTTGCCGAAACTGCTTAGCCTGGAAAAAACCTTTAAGCCATCAGTACTGGTGCAAATAAACAATGCCCTCCTGGATCAACATCAAATCCAATTGTGGATTAAGCGTGACGATTTATTGCATCCTGTTATCTCTGGAAACAAATGGCGCAAGCTGAAATACAGTTTGGATCATGCTTTGTCCTTAGGAATAGACACCGTTATCAGTATGGGCGGCACGTATTCCAATCATTTGCATGCCTTGGCCTATATCGGCAAAGTGTTGGGATTAAAAACCATAGGCATTGTACGTGGCGAGCAACCTTTTGTATTAACCCCGACTTTACGTGATGTGCAGGACTGGGGAATGACGTTAAAGTTTGTTTCGCGTACCGAATACAGGGCATTGAGGCAATACAAGGATTTTGATAGCTTTCCTGATTTAAAGCCACGGCAGTACTGGTTGCCAGAAGGCGGGGCGCAGGTGTTAGCCTTAAAAGGTGTGGCCGAATTAGTCCACGAAATTAACATACCTTACGATACCCTTTGTGTGCCGTGTGGCACAGGCGCTACCTTGGCTGGGATAGCTGGGGCAGTAGCAGACAATGTCTCAGTGCTCGGTTTTGCCGCGTTAAAAAATGCCGAATTTTTGCGTGCTGATGTTACCGCGCTGTTGGCGCAGCCACGTAATAATTGTTACATAAATCTGGCGTATCATTTTGGTGGTTTCGCGCAAACGAATGCTTCATTAAATGCGTTTATTGAAGATTTTGAATTACAAACTAAAATTTCTCTTGAGCCCGTTTATACCGGCAAAATGATGTATGCACTCTATGATTTACTGCAAAAAGGATATTTTAAGCCAGGGCATCGTATCATCGCTGTCCATACTGGCGGGTTACAGGGAAAAAGGGGAATAAGCAATGAAAAGGGTGTTAGAACCGGAGTTGATGGAAGATGAAAATCAGGTAAAAGCGTATGCCGAGGCCGACTTTGACAGTCCACATAGCCAATTTATCACACGGTTAAATCATTTTATTAATAGTGTGCAGTTTGGCGGCGTAGCTTTAGATTTAGGTTGTGGGCCGGGCGATATCAGTTGTCGATTTGCCAGGGCGTATCCCATGAGTAAAATCCATGCCGTCGATGGTTCTGAAGCAATGATTTATACGGCTAGGCAACAAACTCCCGATGATGTCAATCGACGCATACGTTTTATCTTGGGCATGTTGCCGGATGTGATGTTACCGCAGTTAAGTTACGAACTTATTTTCAGCAACAGTTTATTGCACCACTTGCACGATCCTCAAGCGCTGTGGCAGGTGATAAAAAAATATTCCGAACCGGGAACTCATATTGTTGTTATGGATCTCATACGTCCTGAGAGCATTGAATCTGCACAAGCTTTAGTTAATAAGTATGCCGGAAACGAACCGGAAATTTTGCAACACGACTTTTACAATTCACTGCTGGCAGCGTTTACCCTACCAGAAATCAAACAGCAGCTCAGGCAAGCGGGATTAGACCTGGATGTTGAGCAGATAAGCGATAGACACGTTTTTATTTCAGGCGTTATTCCCGGCGCATATTTCAATAAATGGACACAAGATGTTAGTAGATAAGACAGATGGCGTTATTGATCTGCAAAAACCTGAGTTTTATATTAATCGTGAATTAAGTTTGTTGGCCTTTAACAAACGTGTTTTGGCACAGGCTCGCAATGAAGCTGTGCCGCTGCTGGAACGGCTTAATTATCTGTGTATTTCCAGTTCTAATTTAGATGAATTTTATGAAGTCAGGGTCGCCAGCTTGATACAAATGGCTGATATTGACCCTAAAGTATTGAGTCAAGATGGACTGACCATTAGTGCCCAGCTTGATGCGATTGCGGTAGATGCCCATCAATTGGTGGCGGAACAATACCAGATTCTTAATCAGGTGCTCATTCCTGAACTTGCCAAAGAAAATATTCGCTTTATACGCCGTAACGAATGGACGGTGGCTCAGCACAGATGGCTGGAAAATTATTTCAATGAGGAGTTGCTACCGATTTTAACGCCAGTTGGCCTTGATTCGGCGCATCCTTTTCCACGGATACTGAATAAGAGTTTAAACTTTATTATTTCGTTAACCGGCAAGGATGCCTTTGGTAGAAATAGGGGCAAGGCTATTTTACAAGCGCCAAGATCATTGGCGCGCATCGTACAGTTACCAGCCGATGAATCTGAAAGTGGCGTGCATGATTTTGTATTTTTATCCTCGATTATTCACGCCTTTGTTGGTGAATTGTTTAATGGTATGACCATTAAAAGTTGTTATCAATTCAGGGTCACCCGCAACAGCGATTTATTTGTTGATGATGACGCGATTGATGATTTGTTACTTGCCGTACAAGGCGAGTTGGCCATGCGTAATTACGGCGATGAAGTGCGTTTGGAGGTCGATGCTCATTGCCCAGAAGAAACCATTAATTACCTGCTGGATCGTTTTGATATGAATCGGGATCGGCTGTTCTTGGTTGATGGTCCCGTTAATCTGGGCAGAATGCAGGGTATGATTGCGCTGGTTCAGCGCCCCGACCTTAAGTTTTCAGCTTTTAAACCGACTATCCACAATGAAATGTCGGCAAAAAAAGACATCTTTTTGGCCATTAAAAAGCATGATATTTTGCTGTACCATCCTTTTGAATCTTTCGCGCCAGTAGTGGAGTTTGTGCGTCAGGCGGCTATAGCACCTGATGTGTTAGCCATTAAGCAGACACTTTATCGTACCGGTGCAGACTCACCTATCGTCAGCGCATTGATTAAAGCAGCCAGAGCCGGCAAGGAAGTTACCGTCGTTATCGAATTGCGTGCGCGATTCGATGAGAAAGATAACATAGGTCTGGCGGCCAAATTGCAGGAGGCCGCCGTGCATGTGGTATATGGCGTTGTGGGCTATAAGACCCACGCCAAAATGTGTCTGGTGCTAAAAAGGGAAGGCAAGGAATTACGTAATTATGTGCATTTGGGTACGGGTAATTATCACCCTAAAACCGCGCTCCTGTATACCGATTATGGCTTGTTTTCCTGTGATAAGGCTTTAGGCGAAGATGTCCGGCAAGTCTTTGCCCAGTTAACTAGTTTGGGTAAGGTCAACAAACTCAACAAACTGCTGCAATCGCCGTTTACCTTACACAGTGGTTTATTGCAAAAAATTGACAGGGAAATTAACTATGCCAGGCAGGGCAAACCTGCGTTAATTATTATTAAAGTCAATGCGGTCGTTGAGGAGCAGGTCATTCAAGCACTGTATCGCGCATCGCAGGCCGGAGTGCAGGTTAAAATGATAGTCCGAGGCATTTGCTGTTTAAAACCAGGTATTCCAGGGGTGTCTGACAATATAGAAGTGCGTTCCATCATTGGACGATTTTTAGAGCATACCCGTATTTACGCCTTTTCAAATGACGGCAACTGGGAAGTATATGCCTCCAGTGCGGATTTAATGAATCGCAATTTGTTTCAGCGGGTGGAGATTTGCTTTCCAATTGAAAATAAAAAATTACACAAGCGTATTTTGCATGACCTGGATTTGTATTTGAAAGATAATACACAAGCATGGTTGTTGCAATCCGATGGCAGCTATAACCCGATAGAAAGAATCGAAAATGAGCAACCCATACAAGCCCAGACCCTACTTTTACAGGAGCTACGTGTCTGATGACATCAAATAGCTATGAAATCGCCCAGTTAGGCGCAAGTGTACTCAGACAAACGGCGGTCATCGTGCCTGATGTTCACCGCGCTGATATTCAGCAGCTGATAAAAGACATGCACACGACTTTATCGGCTACCGAAGGTGTAGGCTTGGCGGCACCGCAGATTGGCATATCAAAACGCATTATCATCGTTGCTTCAAAGCCCACGCGTCGTTATCCTTGCGCACCACTGATGGAAGCTACCGTGATGATCAATCCATCTTTTCAAACCTTGTCTGATGTTACCGAAAAAGATTGGGAAGGCTGTTTGAGTATTCCTGGCGTACGCGCGTTGGTGCCACGCTATACGGATATTATGATTTATTATACGGATAGGGACGGTATCGCTGTGTCGTTACAATTGGCAGGCTTTGTTGCCAGGGTGTTTCAACACGAATTTGATCACCTGGAGGGTAAGGTATATCTGGATAAGGTTGAAAATAATGCCGATATTATTGCAGAAAGTGAATATTTTAAACTGCACTGATTTTTTTAAATGCTATCGTTAGTCCCATCTAAGCACTAACCAAGAGAATATCGATCTCTCCCGCTTGTTGCTCATCAATTGTTAAACTAATATTAACGGTATGCACGCAGCAATGCGGAATTTATACTTTGATCCGAATGCCGATAGCACATAACAAATTCATTGCGTTTAACCTCATCTAAGGTAATCAATACATGTTTAAAAAAACGACAGCATTCGTTCCTGTCTTGTTGAGTGCGCTCTTGAGCGGCTGTGGAATACATCATTTTCTCGAAAACAGGGACGCTAATCTGGTAGAAGAAAGCTATGATGCGACAGAAAATTTACACGAAAAAATCCGCAACAAAATCCCTAAAAACTCATTGATTGTCGTTAGTACCTTGCTGAATGTTGATAATTTAAATCAAACATCATCGTTTGGCCGTATTGTGTCCGACCAGATTGCTTCGGCATTTAACAGTTTGGGTTATCAGGTTATCGGTATGGAAATGCCCATAGATTTATTTGTGATGAAAGAGGGAGGGCGATTCCATTTGTCCGATGAAACCAAGGCCATGCTCAGGCATTACCATGCTTCTACATTAGTCGGTGGGGTTTATGCGCCGGGAAAACATAATGGCTATGTTTCTTTGCGTATGGTTGATATCAACAGTAAAAATATTATTGCATCGACCGATTTTTCAGTGCCTATGGGGCCAGATGCCAAGATGATGATGAAATCGAAAGATGTCGGATCGGCGGGGATACGTGCGCCAAATATGGAAAACCAGACAGGGATTGGTAATGGCGGTTTGATAGCAGCACCGGAAGAAGGCACTGCGCCTATGGTAGAAGAGAATCTACAGCCGAGTATGGATCAAAACTTATCGCCAGTGGAGGAAAGTCCACAGCCCAACACTAAAGATACCGCCCAGAGGGGTATATTGCAGTAAACGGGGTGTTAAATATCTTGAGATTTAACGCTTGAGATTCATAAATGCACTCAAGAATGCTGTTCTGGCATACCCGTGGGACGTTACAGTTTAGTAACTCGCAGCCTGTAATTCCCCTTACTGGAAAAATATCGCCCCACCCACCACTAAGGCACTGAGCAGTATCGCCCACAGTGTCAGTTTATGATTGCTGTCAATTTGTTGGCGCAACAATTCCAACTCTTTGTTATGGGCTTCTGCACGGTGCTGTGAGTTGGCGGCATTATCCAGTGCGTTATAAAGCAAGCCTGGAATTTCTGGAAAATGCTCAGCAAATTGTGGAAATTGTTTCATGATTTCAGTGATTTTGGCTTTGGGGCCTAAACGCTCATGAAACCATTTTTCCAGAAACGGTTTGGCGGTTTGCCATAAATCCAGCTCAGGGTAAAGTTGCCGTCCCAGTCCTTCAATATTCAGCAGGGTTTTTTGCAACAACACCAGTTGCGGCTGTACGTGCATGTCAAACTGACGCGCGGTCTGGAACAATCTAAGCAATAATTGCCCAAAAGAAATATCTTTAAGCGGCTTTTCAAATATAGGCTCGCAAACACTGCGGATGGCCGATTCAAATTCTTCTATGCGGGTAGAGCGATGCACCCAGCCGGATTCAACGTGCATTTGTGCAACTTTGCGGTAATCGCGGTTGAAAAACGCCAGAAAATTTTCGGCTAAGTAACGTTGATCTGACAGCGACAATGAGCCGACGATACCAAAATCAATGGCGATATATTTGCCGGGCAGATCGACAAAAATATTGCCGGGGTGCATATCGGCATGGAAAAAATTGTCTCGGAACACCTGGGTAAAAAAGATTTCTACGCCGCGTTCGGCGAGCAATTTAAAATCTGCGCCACCGTCTTTAAGCTGGTCGATATTACCGACTGGAATGCCATGCACCCGCTCCATGACCATGACTTTTTGCCGTGTTAACGGCCAATGTACTTCAGGTATATAAAGGATATCCGAGTTCTCAAAGTTACGGCGTAACTTTGAGGCATTGGCGGCTTCACGCACTAAATCCAGTTCGCCCAGCGTGGTTTTTTCAAATTCGACCACTACGTCCATCGCGGATAAGCGCCGTGCATCCGACCAGAACTTCTCGGCAAACCGTGCCAGTTCATACAGCAAGCCAATGTCCGAACGGATACGGTCTTCAATATTAGGGCGCAATACTTTAACCACGACTTGCTCACCGGTATGCAGCACGGCGGCATGGACTTGAGCGATGGAAGCCGATGCTAAGGGCTGTGGATCAAACTCGGCAAAAGCCTCTGCCACCGACATCTCCAAGGCGTTTTCAATGATGCTGATAGACACATCGTTAGGGAACGGCGGTACGCGGTCTTGCAATTTAACCAGTTCATCAGCGATGTCTAACGGCAATAAATCACGGCGCGTTGATAAGGCCTGGCCAAATTTCACATAAATCGGCCCCAAGTCTTCCAGTGTACGGCGAATTCTGACCGCGCGTGTATCGGTGTTGGCTTTACGCCAGTAATGCGGGGACAGCGCAGCCAGATAACGGATCGGCTTAAATAACGGGGTATTGAAGGCGATTTCATCCAGACCGTGTTGGATTAGAACCCAGTTAATATGAAACAGACGCAGCAATAATTTAGGACGGATCACGAGTTACCTTTGGGGTGCAGAAAAATAGTCAGTGATAAACTGAAGTTGATGGATAGTGTTATGGCGTGGTGGTTTGTGTGCTTAAAAAAGCTTCCAGTCGTGCTAGCCTGCTGTGCAATCTATCCGCATGGGTACGTAGCGCATCGATTTGGCGATAGTAAATGTCCAGCTCTGCACCAGGCGGAAGATCACGGGTTTCTTCTTGCAGAAATTCCGAGGTGTTTAAACGCAAGGTTTCCAGCGATTCTGTGCCCCAGCTTTGGCTAATATGCACAATATGGGCGATATTATGGGCAATCTTGTCACCTGCGACACGGGCAAGGTGTGTTTCCAGATTAATATCCAGCTTGGCGAACAATTCCTGAAAGCGTCGCCCAGTGTGCATATCGCCTTCAATTTTCACCTGGCCAGAAAACACGGTACGCATGGGGTTTTTACTCAAGCCCATTAAACCGAACGCCCACAGCGAACCACTTAACGAGGTATCCGCTGGCTCGGTGACCTGATCCAGGAGTTGGATGGCATCTGCCGAGCAGCACAAATATACCGTCTCGTTAAACGGCTGTATGGTAATGGCAATAGTCTTTCCAGCCAGTGGTATTAATACTGCGTTACGGTTTTCGCCCAGCGCCAGATAGTGGTTGAGCGCAGTTTCCAGCGCACTGAACAGCAAGGGTTTAATGGCCATGCTAAATCTTGTAGCCTCGGTGGATGGCAACGATGCCTTGGGTCATATTGAAGTATTCACAGCGTTCAAAGCCAGCGTTGACCATCATGTTTTTCAGTTCATCTTGTTTTGGGTGCATACGGATGGATTCGGCCAGATAGCGGTAGCTATCTTCATCTTTGGCGACAAATTTACCAATTTTGGGCAACAGTTTGAAGGAATAAAAATCGTAGACTTTTTCGGTGATTTTGTCGGTAGGATGCGAGAATTCCAGCACAATCAAGCGGCCACCGGGTTTGAGCACCCGATACATGGAGCGAAGAGCCGCATCTTTATCGGTGACATTACGCAAACCAAAACCGATGCACACGCAATCGAAGGTGTTGTCTTCAAACGGCAGGCATTCTGCGTTGACTTGCGCGTAACGGATATTACCGACCAAGCCTTTGTCGATCAAACGATCACGGCCAGTACGCAGCATTTGCGCGTTAATATCGGCCAATACCACTTGGCCATCTTTGCCGACCCGTTGTTCAAACAGTGCGGTCAAGTCGCCGGTGCCGCCGGCCAAATCCAGCACGGTCTCATCTTTGCGGACATTGCTGAGTTGTACTGCGATGCGTTTCCAGATGCGATGGATACCCATAGACATCAGGTCATTCATGATGTCGTAGTTTCCGGCGACAGAATCAAATACGCCGCGTACCAGTTTGACTTTGTCTTTGCTGTCAACTTGTTTAAAGCCGAAATGGGTGGTGTTTGTTGTCATGGTTTGCCTTAGTTTTTTAAGGGTTGCGTGCGGATTACACCAGCAGCATCCAGTTTATTTAAGTAGTCTGCCCACAGTGTAGGGTATTCTGCGCCTAATTTATAGAGCAAATCCCAGCTATAAATGCCGCTGTCATGGCCATCGCTAAACGTAGGGGCGATGCCGTAATTGCCGATTGGGCGGATTTCCTTAATGGTAACCTGTTCTTTGCCGGTTTGCAGTACTTCTTGCCCTGGGCCGTGGCCAACAGCTTCCGCAGATTGGGTGTAAACGCGTAGGTATTCGCAGGGCAGGGTGAAGGTATTGCCATCATCAAAGCTAATTTCCAGTAGATTAGATACTTGGTGTAGTTTGATTTCTGTAGGGAAGGTTTGTATTGGGTTTGCTGATAAGCGCATAGTGTTTTAGGTTACGTTGGGCTGTTGCCGTGCTTTATAACACGCCTTCTTCCAACAATTGCAAATAAATAAACTCAGGGGCTTTTACACCAGCTTGTTTTCGTATTTCAATTAATCGATCCGATTCAAAGAAAGCTTTGGCGTTGGCAATGGATGTCCATTTGGAAAAATGGACGATTTTGTTAGCATCGTTGTCCAGTTTTAACACCTTGTAGCTTAGTTCTCCCGCTTCTTTTCTAATGGGTGCAGCTGCGTCAAATATTTTTTTCCAGACTGCGTAGTCTGCTACTTCGTGGATGATGAGTACGTGTTCCATTTTATGGCTGTTTGTTTTTTAACGACTCAGTACACAGATGAATCAAACAACTCATGCGATAGAACAAATAATCGATGTGCAGATTAGATTCCAGTTTGATTTTGTCTTGCTCAAAATGCCTAATTTGGAATTTATTACCAATTTCTGTTAGTACTTTGAACTCACTTGTGATGTGTTCAGAAAATAATTCATCATTTTCTGAGATGACATTGATAAGCTCATTTGCTGATAATTTTTTATCTTCTTGAAAGTAGGTTTTCATTCTTTCAAAAGCATCCCAGATTTTTTCTAAGCTTTCAATTCGACTTTCTGGGCGTGGTAAAACAAATTTGGATAAGCTATCCTGAGTAGTTCATTTAACCGTTCATCACCTGTATTAAAGCTAATATCAGTTATTATTTTGGCAATTGATTTTGGAATTGAGCGTTTGATTTGGCCGTCGGTGTCTATGAAAAAGACAACTCCGTTTCTTTGAAATAACGTATTAATCTCAGTTCTGAACTGTGATTGAAATAAACCGTTATCTGAAAATGAATAATGATCATACCAATCGCTGGACATACGTACATTTATAGGATCTTTAATATTCTTATGCAGAAATTGCAAAAAATCTAAGATGGCGTATTTATTTGGCAAATTATATTTTCTATTACTTCTTTCTATTGGTATCAATATTTCTGGTATTTGCCCTTTTAATACATCTTCTAAAGCAGTTTTATTACACCAACGAATCCTATTATAGTTATCCTCTCCAGGAAACTCGCCAGCTAATGCATAGTTGTCTACAAACTTATCGTAGATAA
>NZ_FUKJ01000230.1 GCF_900163745.1 Crenothrix polyspora | reverse complement strand
GTCCGGCGGCCAGCAACAGCGGGTTGCGATAGCCAGGGCTTTGGTGCATAGGCCCCGGCTAATTGTGTGTGACGAGCCCACCAGTGCCTTGGATCATGAATCAGGACAAAATGTGATGGATTTGCTTAAAGAAGTGGCGTTAAGCCAAGATCGGGCATTGGTCATCGTTACCCATGACGCACGGATTTTTAATTTCGCTGACCGCATTGCCGACATGGATGATGGCCATATCGTAAAAATTGTCGATAACGCGGCTCAGCTTGAATAACTCTGTTTCCAGGAAGCACTATGAAATTTAGGTATTTACTTCCCATCCTGGCATTGACAGGATTTTTGTTTGCTGCTTACAAGGTATTCACGGGCAATAAACCTGTGCCGGTTGCACCAGCCGTTGTAGAACCTGCCTCGGCACCATTTAAGTCCTTTATTGCCGGATCGGGCATTATTGAATCAAAAAGCCAAAATATTGCCATTGGTACGCCGTTGTCGGGTATCGTTGTTAGTGTAGCGGCTAAAGTAGGTGACAAAGTTAAGAAAGGTGTACCGTTGTTTTATGTCGATAATCGCGAGATCAGAGCGCAATTGGCGGTTAAACAAGCCGATTTGATCAAAGCGCAAGCGGGTGTCGTCGTCGCCCAGGCCAATGTTGCAGATAGTCGATCACTCAGCCAATTAGCGGAAGCGGTGACCGACAAACGCGCGATCAGTCGGGAAGAGTTATTAAAACGCCGCAATGCCTTGGCGATTGCCAAGGCCAATCTGGCTAGCGCATCAGCGACAGTGCAGCAGGCACAAGCGGCAATCGTCGATAGACAAGCTACCTTGGACAGGCTGATTGTTCGCGCACCTGTTGACGGCGAGGTGTTGCAGATGAATATCCGTCCAGGCGAATTTGCGCAGGCAGGGGATGTAAATCCGCCCTTGCTGGTGCTGGGTAATCTGGATCAACTGCATGTGCGTGTTGATATTGATGAGAACGATGCCTGGCGCTTTAATAAAAAAAATCCGGCAGTCGCTTACTTGCGCGGAAACCGTGCTTTTAAGGTTAATCTCAGTTTTGCCTATGTTGAACCTTTTGTCGTGCCTAAAAAATCATTAACCGGTGACAGTACCGAGCGGGTTGATACCCGCGTATTGCAAGCGTTGTACAGTTTTAATCCCAGCCAGTTGACTGTCTACGTCGGGCAACAAATGGATGTATTTATTGAGGCGCAGGATTATTCACCCGAATCTGATACAGTAAAAGCTGCACCTACGGCGGGTGCGTCATGAAAACCACTGTGTTAGTGCCGATCATGGCGCTGCTACTGGTAGCTTGTGAATCTGTGGGGCCTAATTATTATCGTCCTGAACTTGCTGTGCCCAAACAATGGAGTGTTGGCAGTACCAAAGCCATGCAAACCGAGCAATGGTGGCAGGTTTTTAATGATCCTATTCTTAACGGGCTGATCAAGGATGCCATTGCCAGCAACCTGGATCTGAAGCAGGCTTTGGTGCGTATTAAAGATACCCGCGCTCAACGCACCGCTATTTTTGCCGCATCATTGCCTAGCTTAACGGCAAAAACCAATATCAGTCGACGGCTGAATAACACATCTGTTGGCACGCAATCGGGTACTGCGGGTGGTGGCTTTGGGATTGGCAATCAAGTGACCAATATTTTTCAATTAGGTTTTGATGCGCAGTGGGAGCTGGATTTTTTCGGTGGTGCCAGAAGAACAGCCGAGGCCACTGATGCAACGCTGGCCAGCGACATTGAAAGTAGCCGTGATGTGCTGGTTACCTTATTAGCGGAAGTGGCGAAAAATTACATCACGTTGCGCGGCCAGCAAAAATTACAGGCCATCACGTTAAAAAACCTGGAGGCTCAGCAAGAAACCGAGCAGCTGACTGAAATCAGGCAACAATCCGGCCTGTCGAACAGCCTGGAAGTGACCCAGGCACAAGCTTTGGTTGCTACGATTTTGGCCGATGTTGCTACGTATCAAACGCAGATTCAGCAGTCCATCCATGCCCTGAGCGTGTTGCTTGGCCAACAGCCTAACGCCTTAATGTCACGCTTAAACCCTATTGATACCAACGATTTCACAACAGTTGAGCAAGCCACTATTCCGATGGTAAGTGCATCGGTGATTCCTGATTTGCCCTCGGAATTACTAAAGCGCAGGCCGGATATTCGCCGCGCGGAGCGATTAATGGCCGTTGCAAGCGCCAATATTGGTATCGCCACGGCTGAGTTGTATCCAAAAATAAATTTATTGGCTTTTTTGGGATTGCAAAATTCCAGTATCAAGGACTTTACACCGTTAGGAAAATCCTGGTCTACAGCTGCCTCTTTAACCATGCCGATTTTTAACTGGGGACAATTAAAAGCCAACATTAAAAGCAAACAGGCACAATCAGAACTGGCTGTTTTGACGTATCAATCGACGGTTTTAAATGCCTTCAAAGAAGTCGAAGATGCGCTGGTTGCTTATACGCAAGAGCAGCAGCGTTATCAAGCACTAGATCAAGCGGCAGATGCCAATGAATTGGCGGTGCATTTGGCCAATGAACGCTATGAAACAGGTTTGACCGGTTTTATTGAGGTGCTTAACGCCCATCAGTCACTGTATCAAACCGAAGCTGAGTTAAGCCGTAGTGAAGCCGGTATTTCAACCCATCTGGTGGCGCTGTACAAGGCACTAGGTGGTGGCTGGCAAACACAGGCAAAGGTGAATGATAGCTGTGCGACGTGTCAAAAAAATCTGGCCGAGCGTATTTACAATTTCACAAAAGCTAAGCAAAATCGGTAACGACGGGGGATTTTTACGGTGAATAATATCCCCCGATCCCAATATAGAGGCGTAAAATCTTACGTCTCTACTGAGTAAGGTAATTAGCAATAAATAACCTGACGTAAGTGATTCAAAAAAATGTCCACGAAAGACACGAAAAGCACGAAAAAACCTGTTCTTGGCTTTATTTTCGTGTCTTTCGTGCTTTTCGTGGATGAAAATTAATTTGCCATAAGTGTGTGTTATTTGTTGCGACTTGCCTAAGTTATTCGTTGGAAATCACCTAAATTGATCAGTATCAATATGCGGTATAAACAATACGGTGTATGATCATCACTGTGGTTTAGTGCTTATTTTTATTCGCGGAGAAAAGTAATGTCTCGTCAAATACTGTTGTTTTTATGTGTTTTTTCTTCAAGTTGTTTTGCCGCGCCACGTATGAATCATCACGGCGAATATATCTCCAAATGTCACAATCCGCTATTTTTTAGTGAAATACCGGCTAAAGAAGCACAGGTCACCGAATTGCAGGATTTTACTGTTACCGCTTCTGACAATACCGACATTGCAACCATCAAGTTCAGTATCAATAATGAGCCGACTGTGGTCAGTCTGGATCGTTTGCGTAGTAACCGTATTTTAATCAAGGGACACCTGGGTGAAAGCATCACAAAACCGGGCATGATTTTATTAAAAGTCGCCGCAGAAAGTAATGACGGTTGCAATGGCTTACATGCCTGGCGTGTATACATCAAATAATGACAAAGTAATTACGGCCATTTGCGGTAATGCTGCAATTTAAGTGAGTATCCCTTTTATCGCCCGCAATAAATTTCCATAAAACAGCGCGTTACCGGTTTTTGTTCGCATCCAGAGTTGTTTTATTTCCATTTGATGGGCAGGAAAATACGGTTCGGCAGATTTGGCCAAATCTGCCAGCGCCACTTTGGGTGAGTAAGTATTCACGATTAAAAAAGCCTTCGGATTCATTAGCCCGTGCGCTGTTTCTATCAAGTTGGACAGCTGATTTTCCAATATCCATTTTTCGCCTTTAGCACCTAACCCCCAGGCAGGCGGATCCATGATGATGCCATCGTAAGTATTACCGCGTTTTAATTCACGTTGGGCAAATTTTAACGCATCCTCAAGCACCCATTTAATGTCGGAAAGGTTGCTGCGTTCCCTGTTTTCATTGGCCCAGGTGAGCATCTGTTTGACCGAGTCCACATGCACAACTTGCGCCCCATTGTCACAGGCAACCAGCGATGCCGCACCGGTGTAGGCAAATAAATTTAAAATTTTTTGACCGGCACAAGCCTGTTGTTTAATAAAACGCCAGTTGGCCTGTTGTTCTGGAAACAAACCTACATGCTTGAATTTGGTTAACTTTAAACCAAAGCTTAAGTTTTCATAGGCAAGCGTCCATTGTTCAGGAGAATGCGCCTTGATGTTTTTCCAGCTACCTTGTGTTGAGGAGTGCTCTTCAAACTCCCAATGTGCCATTTCTTGCCATTGGGCGTAAGACCACCCTGATTTGAAATGGGCTTGAATTTCTGGCCGAATGGTGATGACTTCTCCCCAGCGCTCCAGCTTCTTGCCATTGCCCGCATCAAGCAGTTCGTAATCAGTCCAGGGCGAGCCGTATTCACGTAGCGATATGTCGGCAACTGTATTACGATTATGATTTTCAGGGGATTTGTGACGAATTTTTGGCATTTATACTGTGTTGAATCCGTTGAAAGCGGGTCAGTACTTCAGGTAGGTGTTTTTTAATCAGCTATAGGCGGTCGCACTGCTTTTTGAGCGACCATTTTGAAAGTTTTTGCCGTTGTCATGCAGTTATGTCCTCGAAAACATAGCTGGCAACAGTATATATCTTATGTGGATTTTAATCGAATGAACTGGCAGGTGGAAGGGATATAAAACGAAATTGCTGAGGAAATAGTGTGCTACGTAGGCATAAGATGCTGCATATAGCCGCTTGTTTAGGCTAGAATGCCCAAACAAGCGTTTACAAAATGGGTGACTCCCTGTCGGCTAGCTATCCGTTATTTTTTGTAGAACGTCCCGAAATACCAGAACTACTGCTTTGTAGAAATTCTAGCTGTACCAGCACTGTCCAGATATTTGCCAAGACGGATGGCAACATACTTTTCATTGGATTTGTCGGTTGAGCTGTATTTGGTTTCAACACCAAGGCCGCACTCGTGAGTTTGAGCCAACATGATGGCAACGCGCGAGTTATGGTTTTCGGTAACGCCTTTTGCTGCAAATATGCCATAGTTGTTGTTGGCTGATTTGCCTGTGTCAACGACAACTGTACCATCGGCCAATGTAATCACTAAACGATTGCTGCCAGCAGTCTTCTTAACAGCATTCAACAATGCTGAATAAGTGGGTTGATCTTTAACGGCTCTTAATAGACTGGTTAAATTGGCTACTTGTGGGGCAAGCGTAGTGTTCAATTTTTTATAGGTAGTATTTGACTTCAACAGCGCTTCAACTTGTGGGGCGCACTCTACCGCAGCCATAGCGTTAAAACTGGCAGCAGAAAATATAGCCAGTGCAAGAGCCAACGCGCTTTTTTTATTGATCATCTGTAAATCTCCAAGATTTTGTAAGGAATTATAAAGAATGCATAAGTAGCTACAACCAAGCCTCTGTGGCTACTTATGCTGGGTGCAGTATATCGGCCACTTATTACAGTTTGGTTACAGTTGTGTGAAAGTTTGGTGACAGAAGCCAAGGTTTTGGCGAGTAAGCGTGTGTTAAATAAAACAAAAAATCGTTGCGGGCATAAGATGGCCAATCATTGTTGAATCCTGGATGCGGACAGGCTGCTGTGAAAATATCGAGACCTGACTTTAAAATCGCCTAAAATGCACACTTACCATTATTCGAAAACTGCTAAACAATAAAGCCGCAGGCAACATATAAGCGATTGCTACGCCCACGGTTCCGAACAGATTACCCAGATAGAAAGCCAGCGTTACCATAGTTACAGCGGCTATCAGGGTTGAGCCTAAGACGATGCGATTAAATCCCATAAACTGCAAGTAATAAGGAATATCGGCAAATAACGCACTGAACGATGCGCCTGTGGCAATAATCACCAGCGTCAAATAACCGCTGCTAAATTGGCTGCCGAATAAACTCAGTAGCTGTGGTCCAAACAAGGCAATGAGGGTGAATAAGCTTAAAATCAGACTGCCAACCACCAGCGTTCTTTGCTTAATTAACCGCTGTATGCCAGCTTTATCTTTGTGTTCAACCAGGACAACCATCATCGGTAAATAATAACGATTGGTCGATGTACCAATCAAGGAAATAAAACCGCCGGTTTGTGCGGCAACGGCATAAATACCCACCTCTAAACCCGAAGGAAACAGCAGCTCCAGGATAACTACGCCGCTACTGGTCATCACGGTCAGCATCAGGCTATTAAATACCAGGGGCAATGACCGGCCCAGCCATTTTTTGGGCAGTGATAACGCTGTCGCGTGTTTAACCTGGATGGGCATCAACAATTTGGCGGCATACCAGATAACACCGCAGGTTAATGTCCAGGCCACGCCAAAACACAGTACGGCTGCTGATGCGGTTAGTGGGATGTGACTTGCAGAATAGCCAGTGATTAACAGTAAATACACCAGCGGTAAAAATAATCGGTACAGGCTGAAGCCTAGCAGGTGGGCACCTTGTGCGGAAATAACCTCAACCAGAAATAAGGTGATGGCAATAATCGGCAAAAAACCGGCAAATAATACAATCGCGATATGGTAATCTGCCTGTTGTATGGCTAATAGTGTTTCCAGGCTAACACTCAGCAAGCCAACCAATAATACGCTGAAGATGCTGATGATCCTGAGTGAAAATAACCAGAAGCCACGAAATTTTCGCCAATCCTGGCGTTCCCGAAATAAGGCGATGCCGCGTAAGGCGTATTTTTCCAGGCCCAAGGTTGCCAGTGTTGACAGCATGGTGACAGTTGACAATGCCACACTGTAATCATCAAAATCACTGAGGGTTAACGCCCTGGCCAACACGATATTGGCCATATACATCAACGCATAATTGCCTAGCGTTAATACAAATAAAAACAGCGACTGAAAATGAGTCGGGCGCAGTGCTAAAGCATAGTTTTCAGGCATTGCGTAGCATGCGTCAATAAACTATTGGGCGAAATTGCGACTGATTTTGAAACACTCGACCGTACCGCTCATTTCATTGGCGGTAATCACATAATGCTCGCCAGAAACCTCAAAATGGGCGATGCCTTCGGGTGATTTGTTTTCATCACCGGCAATTTTGCCTAAGGCGACAACTTTGGGATGGCTGGGATCGGCGAGTGAAATCAGCTCGACCGCCCCCGCTCTTTCCATACCGACGGCAACATAAGGCACGCCGTCCAGATCGATGGCAACCAGCATTTCAGGTTCAGAGCCTTTGCGGTTACTGCGCCGCTCAGGATAGACTTTATTGGCAAAAGCTGTCTCATCCAGCTGGTTGCCGGTATCACCCAGCAATGTGCCGGTCGCCGCATCGAATACACTCACCGAACGCCCACCACTGGTTGGCTGTCCGTCCGCCAGGCTAGCACTGTCCGAGTCGGTGTCACCTTCATCGGCGGTGACGAAATAACGGCCATTAGCGACTGTGGTAATCCCATCAGGTTCGCGCAACCCTGTCAGCGGTTGGTTAAATTTTATCCAGCCGTCATAACGGGCATCGGTTTTATGGTGGGTAGCGCCCAAACCATAATAACTCATGACGTGTTCGTTGATTAAATCCACCACCGCGACCGCATCATCTTCCTGTAAGGTGACGAATGCTTTGCTGGCATCAGGGCTAATGGCAATGTATTCGGGCTCCAACAAAGCGGGGGAGTGGGTTTTTATCGGGATCAGTATTTTTTTCTCACCACTGGTTTCGGTGCCGAAGACATCACGGCCTTCAAAGTAGCCTAGCAGTACTTTTTTCTTGTCAATTACACCGTCGCCGTCAAAATCTATTTTTTTGCTGATTTTGCCATCGCCGTTCCAGTCGATTTCCCGCTCCATAAACCGACCGCCTTGGTTGATGACAATCGTCTGATGATTGATCATGTCGGCCAGTTCCAGATTTTTATGGCTGTTGATGTGTCCGGTTTTGCTCAGGCGCACCAGTGAAATACTGCCTTCCGGGCTGAAAAACTGTTTTTTCAACGGCTCAAACAAAAAATCTTCGCCTTCATTGGCAATCATCAGCACGCTGCCATCGCCTGAAAACACCACGGCATCGGGACCAAAGCCAACGGTGATGCGGTCTATCATTGCACCGGTGGATGCTGAACGAATTTCCAGTCTACCTGGACTGTTACCGGCATCAATCACTGCTGCAAACACATCTAAAGTCGGGTGAAAAGCCACCGAGGTGAGTTCTTCGCCTTTGGACAGCCTTAAGTTAAAACGCGCGGTTCTTTTTAAATACGTGGGCTGGCTCACGTCCAGTACGTCTACTTCACCGGTATCAAAATTACTGAGTACGGCGCGTAGCGTGGTTTGCTGTACGCTGATGATTTCCGTGCCTTTGTCATGCCCTGAATCATAGAGGCTTACTGCGTTTACATGCCAATTGGCAGAAGGGTTGGGTACTGAGGTACAGGCGACCAGGCATAAAAAAGGCAATAATTTAATGATGGGGCTAATTTTCAACAGTAATCTCATGAGGATAAGTTGCACGGCAACTGGAATAGGGATGGGTAAAATATTAATTTTGAAAGCTATCACTCGATGTTCAAGTTTTTAATTAAGCTAAAAAGCAATACTTGGCATGTAAAATAAATCACTTATTTTACAATTGGTTATCATTTTATAACTTTTCCATTTTAGTAGTGCCCACCTGTAAAAATAGGATAAGTTAATCGTTTTAGTGAAATTAGATGGGAAAACCGAATTATCCAGAAATTGATAATTACACATAAAAACACATACTGCATTGTTATTTAATAACTTATTTGTAAAATTAATTTTCATGCCAGCTTTATCATTTTGCAGAAACTAAAAACTTGAACATCGAGTATCAGGCCATTTTCTTGCGGTATGGAAAACAGCCAAAATTTGAATTTGGTTAGCTTGCACACGATACGGCAAAATGTAGTGAGTCCCTGTCATCACTAATTCCCTCGTACCATCAACACGTCCCATTCGGCCTATAAGCGGATTATCTTGAAGGGGAATGACACGTTCTTTAATGTCTGAGAGCAAGCTACGGGCAGCCTTCGGGCTTTCTTCAGAGATGTATTCAAAAATAGTGCGTAAATCTTGGCGGGCGGGTTCAGTCCAGACGATTTTCACATCTGGCCTTTTACTTTGAGTTCGACCAAGGCTTCCATTTCACGCATGACATCCTCGTGTGCAACTAATTCGCCACGGTCAGCAGCGGCCATCCCTTGGATGACTTTCTCAATTTGCCAGGCGTGAGTTTCCAAATATTCTTTTAAAGCCAAATTAACTAAATAATTACGTGACCTGTCCAACGCATCGGCTAAAAAGTCGATTTGATGCACAATGTCTGATTCTGCTCTCACGGTAAATGCTTCGGTAGCCATGATTATTACTCCTGTTTATTGTGGTTCACTTGTAATCATATAGCATAATGTATCAATTTGCTAATGCTGCTGTTATCAGTTTTTAGTAAAATCATCAGAGCAATAAGGTATTCGTTACCCATAAAAAAAGCCAAGCGGTAAGCCGCTCGGCTTTTGAGGTACGAACAATGAAGTTGATATTTAAAAGAACATTGCAGCACGCAACATAAAGGTATCCAAGTCGGTATTGTCACCACTAATACGTTCTGCACCATCCAGTGTGGATAATGGCGAATTTCTAATATCCAGCATGCGGGTATAGTTTGCCATCAGGCGGAAGTTGTTATTGATGTACCAGTTAAGCGCAACAGTTACATTTGAAAGGCCGCCGCCGTTAAAGTTGCCATCATTCAGATCGGCTTCCGAATAACGTGCCGCCAGTTCCCATGCACCCCAGCCGCCGTTTTTCAAGCTGAATGGTTTGGCAGGTTTCAGATAACCGAAGTTGCCGTTTTTATAGCCACGCGATTCACCGGTGAGCGTGTAGGCAACTTCACCATACCACGCATCCAAGTTAACACCGTCTTGTACTTTATCCGTCTTATCAATGTCGTTACAGTTTTCGTTACAGTTAATCCAGCTTTTGGTGTACTCAAAGCCGGTTGACCAAGGCCCGTAAATACCGCCAGCTTCCAAGCCCAGCATGGTTATATCATTGACATTGCTTATACCGCTATCGATCAGCGACAAATCGGACATGTTGGTGGTCTTGTAAGAGTTTTTCAAAGGCGCACTTTTCGCGACTTCACCGTTGTCATCCGTTTTTCTGTAGTTACCTGCCACACCCAAATGGATCACTTTGGTCTTTTCTATAATCGGGTTATAGGTAAAACGCGAGGAAATGCCCCAGCCCTCATCCAGAGCAACGCGTCCAGGCTTGGCTATGCCGTTGACATCAACACTACCGGATGTTGCGGGTGGTGTAATCGAATCGCCGAAAACACCGATTTCACCCATCCATTTTTCATCATTATGGGTAAAATTAAGGCCGATGGCACGGTCAGCGACAGGAGCTACCAAGATATTCATTAAAGAACGCTCAGTAAACATCATATCGTTAGAACTCTCTTGCAACTCACGGCTGAAGTTTTGCTTTTGTTGGCCGACCGTAATGTTTGCGTATTTGCTTAAGCCGGTATATTGGATAAACGCATCTTTAACCGCTGTACGATCATTTGCAAAATCGGCTTCCAA
>NZ_FUKJ01000159.1 GCF_900163745.1 Crenothrix polyspora | reverse complement strand
ATGCATCTACTGGAAATGTTTATATTATTTTTCCGGTATATTCTTTGTTGGAAATCACCTTATTTTATCGTCAATTCCCCGCACTTTTAATCACACCTTCTATCCAACCCCTGCCGGTTTTCCGGTAAAATCGCTGGGCATCAAAACTGGATAGTGCTTGTGCGTTACAATAGCCCTATTATTTAGGATGTGTATGAACATTACAGCGTTGTATCCCGGCACTTTTGACCCGATTACCAATGGCCATCTTGACTTGATCGTTAGAGCAGCCAAGCTTTACCCTAGAGTGATTGTTGCAATTGCCGCCAATATCGGCAAAAACCCATTATTTTCTCTTGCTGAAAGGGTTAAATTAGCGGCAACGGTGACTGAGGGCTATGCCCATATTGAGGTTATTGGTTTTGAGGGTTTGTTGGCGGAGTGTGCAAAGCAGCAAGGCGCTCAGGTTATTTTGCGAGGGATGCGCACAGTAGCGGATTTTGAATATGAATGTCAGATGGCAAGCTTAAACCGGCATTTGGCACCGGATCTGGAAACTGTATTTTTAATGCCTACCGAACAGCATACGTTTATTTCTTCAAGCATGATCCGCGAAATTGCACGCTACCAAGGCGATGTGTCGGGCTTTGTCCCAGGGATTGTGCAGCAACAATTACATGCAAAATTTAATCAGGAGTAAGCATGTCTCTTATTATTTACGATGAATGTATTAATTGCGATGTGTGTGAACCCGAATGCCCGAATGGTGCCATTTCTCAGGGTGAGGACATTTATGTGATTGACCCCGCTTTATGTACCGAATGTGTGGGGCATTATGATTTGCCGCAGTGCGTGGAAGTGTGCCCTGTCGATTGCATTACCAAAGATCCGCAGCATGTAGAAAATCAGGCCAGTTTATATGAAAAATATTTAACGCTGGTAGCTACTCAGTAGATGTTAAAAAAGTCCACGGAAAGCACAAAAAACACGGAAAAGTGTGTGGATATTTTGTCGTAAAAAAATTATCTTTTGTGTCTTTTGTGCCGCTTAAAAGCGCCTACTTTTGGTTTCCGTGGATAGATAAAAATGCTGTGCCCTATTTTTTTTGAGGACTGAGTAGCTAGTTACTAACGCTGACCCCATAAGCTTACGGTTTATTTGGGATTGAACCACTGCAAGCTGTCAACCGTAGCGCCTACAGGATTGTATTCAGCACCGACCCAGCCTGAGTAGACAGAAGTGGCAATCGTTGCAAAAACGCGTTCAAAGTCAATATCACCTGTGCCAGGTTGGTTACGACCCGGACAATCGGCAAACTGGATATGGCCGATTTTATCGCTGTAATCAACAATAAACCGGTTAACATCTTCGCCCATTCTGGTCATGTGATAAATATCGTATTGCATGAACAAATTGGGCTGTTTAAGCGCATCAAGTACACCGCGCATGTGTTCGCCACTATGAATTATAAAGCCCGGCATATCATAGGTGTTAATGGCTTCAAAGACGGTTTTAATGCCCAATGGTGCAAAGGCTTGCACGGCAAAAATCAGGTTTTCTTTGAATGTGTTTAAATATTCTTGATGATGCTGTGCCGTCAAGCAGCGACTGGGCAACACGTTAATCAGTTCGGGTTTTAAAATATCAGCATACGCAATTGCCTGGTCTACCGCGTGTTGAAATTGTTGACGCTTGTCAGGTACACAGGCAAGGCCTTCGCCGCCTTGCAATAAGTCATCGGCATCGACGTTAAATAACACCAGTTTCAGTTCGTTTTCTTCAAGTACATCATGCAACAACTGCACGTTTAAACTGTAGGGAAATTGAATTTCCACGGCGGTGAAGCCATGCTGTTTTGCCATTTTAAATCGTTCAAGCAAAGGGACTTCGGTGAACAACAGGCTGAGGTTGGCGGCAAACTTAAGCATCAGGTCGGCTGTATAAGTTGATTAATGTGGCGGGATCTTGCTCCCGACCACCGTTAAGGCAGTGCAATTGCATCAGTTGTGCGGCTAAACCAGACATCGGAATACTATTGCCGTGTTGGTTGGCTATATCAACCGCCATATTCAAATCCTTAAGCAAGGTTTTCACCCGCCATTTAACCGGTTCAAATGTTCCAGTTGCCATTTCAGGTGCCAAAATTTGTAGTGGCTTGGAATCGGCAAAACCGCCTGCCAGGGCTTGCGCTATTTTTTCCGCATCAACGCCAGCCTGTTGTGCCAGCGCTATCATTTCGGCAATGACTAACACATTGCAACTGACGATCATTTGGTTGCAAATTTTAGTGACCTGACCGCTACCCACATCACCCATGTGGGTTAACTGTTTATACAGGGGTGCAAGTACCGCACACGCGACGGCAATGCTCTCCTCACTGCCGCCCGCCATGATGGCCAGGCTGCCTTGTTCAGCGCCACTCACTCCACCCGATACCGGTGCATCAACCCAACCCATGCCACAATGCTCATACACTTGTGCCGCTAAGCGGCGGGTAGCTTCTGGATAACTGCTGGATAAATCGACCACCAGCTTCTCTGGACTACCGGAACGCATTATGCCTTGATGCACGGCATTTTCAACAACCGATGTGTCGGCCAAGCACAGCAGTATTACGTCCGATGCTGTCGTCAACGCGCTAATAGTGTCACAAGCATGAGCACCGGCAGCAAGCACTTGCGTTAATTTTTCAGGGCTGCGATTCCAGACGTTAACGTTAAAGCCAGCATTTAATAGACGCAGTACCATCGGCTTGCCCATTAAGCCGATACCAATGAAGCCGAGTGTGGGGGTTATATTCATATATTCTCAGTCAACCTAACACTTTATAAAAATGATATTTATTCCGACCGCTAATCTTTAACAAAACAGATGCGGGGCGTGCCAAACGGTGGAAAAAGCATCAGCTGCTCCCCCAAATAAGTTAATGGTTTATCGGCTACAATACAACTTAAAATGACTCTCTTCGGCGCAAGCTATTCATTAGACACATACCATGATTGATTCCAATATCTCGCGCCGCCGTTTTCTGCAACTGGCAGCAACCAGCTTAGTGACAACCAGCCTACCGGTTTCGGCGCTGTTCAGACTCACCAATGCCTGTCTCGATCCGCTTGAAACACCCACCTCAACGTTAGAAACACTGGCTTGGCAAGGCGTTAATCCCCATGATTGGTGGGATTGTCACACTCACATTGTTGGCGTAGGGGACAGCGCAAGTGGCATTACAATCAGCCGAAACATGAATGCGCCGTTGCTGCACCCGATTCAAACTATCCAACACTGGGCATATGCCAACGCGGCTTGTACCGGTAAAGTTGGTGGGGAGGATGTTGCTTTCGTCACACGTCTTTTGGCGTTATTGGAGGTTTTGCCCAAAGGCGCTAAGGCGATGCTGTACGCTTTCGATAAAGCCCACGGTGCTAACGGGGATGCCGACCATATTAACACCTCGTTTTTCGTGCCTAACGAATATGCCATGTCGTTGGCAAAGCGCTATCCTGAGCGTTTTGAGTGGGTCGCCAGTATTCACCCGTATCGCCCCGATTGCGTGGCCGTGTTGCAACAGGCAGTTACCGATGGTGCGCGTGCAGTAAAATGGTTGCCGCCTGCAATGGGAATTGACCCTGCTTCAGCGCAATGTGACCGTTTTTATAAGGCAGCGGCTGATCTCAATATTCCTATCATCAGTCATGGGGGCGAAGAAAAGGCCGTGCATGGTATAAACCAGCCGCTATTCGGGAATCCTCTGCGTTTGCGTCGCGCACTGGATGCTGGGGTGCGTGTGGTTATTGCTCATTGCGCAACGATAGGCGATGACCTCGACGACGATGGCAGAAAAATAAGAAGTTTCGATATTTTCGCCAAACTGATGGCAGAAAATCAGTGGCAAGACAGGTTATTCGGTGATATTTCCGCGATCATTTTGCGTAACCGGGATACGGAGGTGCTTAAAACCTTGCTAACAGAAACTACTTGGCACAATCGTTTACTGAATGGATCTGATTACCCTTTAACTGGCGTGCTACCGCTAATCTCGGTGCAGGCATTCGTCAAAGCTGGCTTGCTCACGGAAGACACGATAGAGCCTTTACAAACCCTACAGGATTACCATCCGTTCCGTTTTGATTTTGTGCTGAAACGCAGTTTGTCATGGCAAGGCCAGCGTTTTGCTAATAGCATATTTGAAACGCGGCCTTTCTTTATGGCTAAAAATCAGTAATCAGCCAAAGATACGAGTCAAACCTTATCCATCTGATACGCTACGAGAGTCGATCATTGTTCCGGCTTTGGCAAAGCCTTTCTTTGGTAACTGACTTGCTTACCCACCAGACTTGATACAAACAGGCTGGCTTCTGCGATAGTTTGCTCCATCGCCTGTATTAATTGCGAAATGTCGATACTGATAACCTTAAATTCATGATGCAAGGCAGAAATGGCCTGGGCGTTAAGATTATGTTTAAGGTATAACACCTGATCTTTAAACGCCGCTAATACCGGATGAATTTTGCTTTCTGCCAGTCGCATAGATTTCATCAAGCGGGTATAATTTTGCCGCGCCACCCTTAATTGCTGTTTGCTACTAAAACGCAGGCTGCGACTGCTGTAATCATTGAGTTCATTTTCCCATTCCAAAAACAGCGCTTCACTGACTTCTTCTATGGCTTTGATGCGATTGCTGACAACATCTGATTTTGAGCGACAGAACTGGTATTGCCGGTTAAGCAAATTGTAGCGTTGTTCCAACGGGGTTTCGTTAACCGTCACTACGTTTTTAAAACGTGTTAAGGCATCTTCGAATTCATCCCGCGTGTGTTGCAAGTCCACACACACCTGCTCGACTTCGCGCACCATAATATCGCGCTTGTGTTCGCCTATGGATTCTCTGGCTGTGTAGTAAACATCTTTGAATTTTTTTGAAAAAAAATGGTTAATCAGCGTCAAGATTTTTTGAAGCGGATCGACTGGAGGATTATTGTCAGCCATCAGAACGTATGTGCATTAAGAATGTTTATTTTAAACGGTGCTTGTTCGGTAATTCCCTTAAACGCGCTATCGACAATGTTGCGCTCAGCAAGTTCAGAAAAACTCAGGGCTGGGTCAATAGCGGCTGATTTTATCAGGATCAGTTCTTTTGCCGTGAGTTTATGTGCCAGCCATGCCGCCAGACTGTCGGAAGTAATCTCCCAACTGGCTTTAATGTTGGCGTTATCAAGCTCAATAATGTCTGGAGACCAGATGGCAATACGCTGGCCGTGTTTTTGAATATCAATAACCGTATGGGCAATGACAAACCTGTTTTTGAGACCCTTAAAGAGTAAAGCCATCTGTTGCATGGCTAAAATGGCCATCTGATGTGCGGTGTTATCGTCAAACTGCCAGTGTTTTTGCGCTACCCTGACTTGCTCTGCAAAGCTGCCGCCACCTGGGACAATGACGACACCCGTATTTTGATAACGGCTCTCAATCTTGTCCAGACATTGAAGTAACGTGCCTGATTCAGCCAGGCTACCGCCCAGTTTGATAACAATCATTGTCAGTAAGCATGGTCATAATCGCGGATAGAATTTGTGTAGAGTACTATGCTCTGGTATATAAGAATTAGTGTATTTTTGTAACTACTCAGTAGATGTTAAAAAAGTCCACGGAAAGCACAAAAGACACAAAAATTTTTCGGTAATCATTCTTTTTGCGAAAAAACATCGACATTTTTCCGTGTTTTTTGTGCTTTCCGTGGATAAATAAAAACGCTGTCCCCTATCTTTTGAAAGACTGAGTAGTTACGTTATTTTTTAACTTACCCATTACTAGCGCCCATCATGCCATTATTTATTGTTTTGTGCCTTATCCTGAGTTTTCTGGTTCAAAGTGAACACCCTATTCAAAACCTACTGATAGCGCCGTGGCTAACTTACACGGCAGTAGGTTGTGCGGCACTTATTATGCTTGGCGCGTTGTTCAAAAAACTAAAGAGCCTAATGTGGTTTGACTTTTTTGCCAGTACCATGCTGTTGGCGTGGTTTTCTTACTGGAAGCCATTGTTTGTGGCTGATGCGCCGATGTTTTTTTTCTTCCCTGTATATTTTATCGTCATTACCGCTTTTGTTTGGGTATTTTTTGTGGGACAGCGGGATAAAATTGACCGGGAATCTTTTACCTATGTGCAAAAATTCGCGCAGCACAGCATGATGCAGCAATGGGTGATTATGCTGTATGTGCTGGTGAGCCTTGCCTTACTGGAACATTTTCTACAATACCCTGTAGCGATGACTTTGTTAGTCATCAGGTTCGCGTTGTCTGGGTGTGTACAACGCGAAACTTGAGTTAAGGGACGGGCTTAGCGTGATGCAGTACGCTGGGTGATTGAACTTTCTGGACGGCTGACAGTACATTGCACATTTCTTTGCCACAAGGCTTTGCAGGCATCGCCAGCGGCATAAATGGAGTCAAATCCAGTCCACAAGGCATGCCAGCGCGATTCCCTGTTAAACATTTGGTGTTTAACCACGACTGGGCGTGCAGGGTTCAGGGTTTGTGCCAACTGTAAACTTGCTTTTCTATTGGTACTTTCTGCCGCAGTCTGGGTGAGGAATGCGCCTAAATCAACCGACCATTCCTGGGAATTACGACTGACGGGGGTTGTTAAAGTATGGCTTTTTCTGACAACTGTCTGGCTAGCCAAAACACTGGCGGTTTTAGTTGACCAGTCTTTTGCTGGAGCACTTTTGTAGACGTAGGTAGATTCCGGTTTGTTGCCACAATCGAGCTGGTAAGGTGGTGAGCCTGCATAACCTGTTGTCATGGTTTTAATGTGCGTGTCTGCACCATACTGGCCATAACGGGAAGATTGGGAAAAGCCGGTATCCATCAAATCATACATTAAGTCGTAACGTTCACCACTGGTCATGCCACCCAGTACCACGCCTATTAAACGTTTGCCATTTTGTTGTGCAGTTGCAATCAGATTATGGCCAGAACCACAGGTGTAACCGGTTTTCATGCCTTCTGCGCCAGGGTAGGACGCGACAAACTTGTTGGTGCTGCGATATTCTCTGCCATCGTAATAAAAGCTGTGTGTAGAAAATAAACGGTAATATTCAGGAAAATCGCGCTGTACGTGATAGGCAATTAAAGCCATATCATGCGCGGTGGTCACTTGTCTGTCGTGTGGCAGGCCGGTGGCGTTCATGAAGTTAGAGTTGCTCATGTTCAACTCATGTGCCTGACGGGTCATTTTGGACGCAAAGCGGTCTTCACTACCGCCTATTGCCTCAGCAAGCACAACCGCCGCATCATTGGCCGAACGGGTAATCACAGCCAGAATTGCATCTTCAACGCTGATACGATCCCAGGCTTTAAGACCTAACTTGCTGGGTTTTTGGTGGGCGGCATGGCCGGATATGGTCACCATATCATCCAAATGCAGTTGTCCGTTTCTTAAAGCATCAAAAGCCATGTAGAGAGTCATCACTTTGGTTAGCGACGCCGGATACCAGGCTTGATTGGCATCGACCTGCTGTATGACGTTACCGGTGTTAGCATCGACCACAATAGCCGCATGACGCGCGTGACTGAGTTCAGATGCCGAAAATAAGCATAAAGTGACAAAAATGCGTTGCAGGGGTTTTACGTTAGTCATTTAGATGTTAGTCTCAAAAAAGCAGTTGTTACAGGGAAGTGTTGATTTGCTATCAGTTTGGCATACAAAAAATTAGGGAGGGACTTTTGAATGCCTGTTATGAAAATATTACAGCAAGTTATGCGCCAGACCAGGAGGCACCATAGTTTGTTAGTAAAAGTCGTTTTGTTTGCTAACCATATAATAAATAATGTAAATAAAATTGACATTACTTTTGTTGCTACGTTACTGAAAAAGTCTTCTGGTCTTTGTGGTTATAATGATAAAACGAGCAAAATTAACGAGTCCTGAATAAATCATAGTTTATAACCTGTTTAATTTCCTGAGTTATATAGATTCTATTCTGGGAGACATCAATAGTAATCATCTTGGGTAATTACTGCATTATCTTTTTATTGGTGTATAAAAAATAGACATTAACTTACCGGGCTATCCATTTTTGTTCATTAAAATACATTGTCCTACTATGACACGTTAATTAAATCTTATCATTAATAAATATAGTCAATATCTGGCGTAATGTGGTGTATTTGTGAGGGTTATTTAGTTTTTTTGCTGGTTTTCGGCGTTTTTGTTGAGGCTTGTTCCATCATACCTTCCGTACACCCGTAAGGCCAAGCACCGCGACAAATTCCCCAGGAGCCGCCAAAGTCACCTTCGCTACTGGGCTTCCAGTTTTCTGAGAATGCTTCAAAGACAACGCCCGACCAGTTTCGTTCCGCCAATTTTTTAAAAGTGTCTTGCACCACCATTTTTTGATTGTTGCTATTGGAAACACCGCAATGCTGGCCAGTATGGGTATTGGTTTCTGTACCGCCATCGGGTGCATTCGGCCAGCCAAACTCAGTGACAATCACATCTTTTTTAGGGTAGGTTTTACGAATTTCTTCCAGTCTGGCAATGTGAAAATCGGCAGCTTTTTCGGCAGGCACACAAGGAAATAGCGCAGAGTTTTTGTTTTCCCACCATGGAAAAATATTGGTTCCTATCCAGTCAACAGAGTTTGCAAAACTGGTTTGTTGGCACGGTACAGAACGATTACACCATTCCCACCAAATATCTATAGTGGTGATCGGCTGCTTAACACCGGCTTTGTGCAAGCTGTCGATGCAACGGGTAATTTCGCCATCAAATTTATTACCGTGCCGCGTTCTTACTTCTGAGCCGCAACTGAGTTTTATAATGGTATTGGGATACGCCTTGGCAACTTCAATACCTTTGCTGATGGATTGCGAATTGACATCAATGTCTTTATCAATCCAGAGTATGGCGATAACCTTGATTTTTCTGGCTTCTGCGCTGGCAAAAATAGCATCCAGACCATTGAGTACGCCATAGGTCATGATGCAACGGAACGGGGTTTGTTCAATTAACTTATCCAGCAATTCGTTAATGAGTTCTTTAGTCGGCGGCGTGCCGTAATCAGGACTGAGTTTGCCAACGTAAGGGCTAAAGGCAGCACATTGCAAAGCTTTGCCATCCTGTTGGATTACGCTTGTTTTAGGGTGCTGTGGGCGTGTTTGCTTGCGGGCAAATACCGATTGGCAATCGATTAACGCCACGACAGTGATAACCATTAGCAGAAAATGCTTCACGCAGACCTCTTAAGACAATCTATGGAGAGGTGCTTATGATAGGCGATTTTTTAATTTGAAGTGCTGAATTTTACATGACACGCTCAACTGCCTACATCAGAACGCATGACTGGATACAACATTGCCTGTGGGCAGGTTGACATGAAAAGCATCGGCATAAATATCACTCAGCGAAGCGCCTTTAAGATAAGCCTTTTTTTTGGTTTGCTGAACCATTTCAGGATGACCACACAAATACACGCGCCAACCTTTTAAGGTTGGTGTTGCCGCAAAAGCAACATCATGAGCGCGGCCAGTGATTAAATCAGCGGCTGTGTTTTCGCCTGAAAGACACGGGGTATAGTAAAAATTGTCCACTGTTGCCGCCAGTTCGCGCATTTCATTCATCAGGTACAAGCCATCAATATCACGACTACCGTGGAACAAATGAATGGGACCGGTATGATTTTGCTGTAATGCGTCGTAAATAATGCCAACCAGTGGCGCTAACCCGGTGCCGGTACCGACTAACAGCAAAGGTTGTTCTGCACGTCCAGGCAGATAAAGACAACTGCCTTGCGCTTCAGAAATGGTCACTGTATCGCCGGGGTTTAAGTCATCATATACCCAGTTGCTAAATTGGCCGTCCGGCAGACGGCGAATATGAAACTCCAAAAACTTATCGGGATGCGGTGTATTGGCAATGGAATAACTACGTGTCAAACCATCAGCGCGTTTTAAATTAACAAACTGGCCAGCAGAAAAATTAAAGCTGTCTTCGTGTGTTAACAGCAAACGGATAATGTCCGTTGCCAAACGCTGTTTCTCAATAACACGGACTGTGCTTGATGCCATTTCCTGATGGGGTAAAGCGATTGTCATATCTTGTTCAGGATGACAAATACAAGGCAAAAAGTAATTTTGCTTTTGCAGCGTGTCTTTAATACCGACCTGTGATGAAACAGGTGGAGGGTTATCCAGGCTACGCATTAAACAGGATTGGCACAAACCTTGTCGACAGCTATGGGGTATTTGTCTATTGTTGCGCAACAAAGTATCCAAAACGGTTTCGTGTGCTTGACAAGTCAATGTGTCTTCGCCTAATGTGATGTTAGCCATATTCTCCACCTGTAGTAGTTTATTGCCCTAAAACATCGGCGCGAACGCTTTCTGCAATTGCCGTCGCTTCAGCGATTAAATCAGCAGGCACGTTGAGCTCTTTAAGGGTGGCATCGAAGTTTTCCATCACGGCATCAAAATGGCTATCGTTTAAACCCATAGTGACAAAACGGGCGTGTGCGGTACGCATATCAGTGCCGGTGTAATTGTTTGGACCACCAAATGCCATCGTAAAAAAAGCTTTTTGTTTGGCGATTTGCTTATCCATATCGGAATTACCGAAAAAACGGTTGATGCGATAATCCTCCAGAACTTTACGGTAAAAAACATCAACAGCGGCGCTTACTGCCGCCTCACCGCCGATTTTTTCAAATAAGGTTACGTTTGCAGTGGCTTCTTCGGTTTCGCTCATGATTGTATCCTGGTTGTAGGGTGAGATTTTATTATTGTGGTGAGTAAAAAAGCTTACTCGGAGAAAGTCTATAATAAATCGACACCTTATGCAATATATCGCTTATAAAAGATTTATATGGTATGCTTGAATTATGTTCCTTCGAGAGAAAATCAACCTGGATTGTATTTGCATGCCACAAAAAATAAGCGACCGACAACATCAAATATTGGAATTGCTACTGCAAAATGGCAGTGGGCTGTGCATCGATGAGCTGGCAAAAGCTTTGGATATTTCAAGGACGGCGATACAACAGCATTTTGTCTTGCTTGAAAGTGAGGGCTACATTAAGAAAAGTGCCTGTTTTAAAACAGCAGGCAGGCCACTGAATATTTATGTTATTACCGATAAAGGTATCGGCTGCTTCCCTAAGCAATATGCCTGGTTTTCCGAATTGATGCTGGATGATTTGCGCGAAGAAATAGGTACTGAGCGGTTTACCGCCTATATGCAGCGCATGGGCATTAAATTAGCCAATAGCTTGCGCACAAGGTTTACAGGCAAGGCGTTAAACGGCCGTGTCAATGAGTTGCTTACCATCATGTCTGATTTGGGTTTTCATGTACAACTGGAGATTGATCCAGAAACCGGTGTTAATTCAATTGAGGCCAGAAACTGCATTTATCATGAGTTGGCACAAAAACACAGCGAAATTTGTGCGTTTGATGTGGCGTTTATGTCGTCATTATTAGAGAAAGAGATTGCCCATACGAGCTGTATGGCTAAGGGGGCGTGTCATTGTCAGTTTAAAATCGGCGACAAAAAATAGTATGTTTTACGGGCATATTTTAACGATAGCTAATCTCAACTTTGACCTATATGCTTAAAAAACCACTTTAAAAAATATTCGACTATATTTGGCTTAGCATAAACCAGTCATTTTCTGGTCTTTATGGGACACCAATTGAACATACGGCGTTTTCATATATGGTTAATAATGTTAATTTTTACGGCGGAGTACAAACCTAGGTTTGCACTCCATCGAATATAACTAACCGTTACTGAAAACGCTGTACCTTCGGATTCACGATATGAATTGGTGCAATACAAAATAAGCTTTTATCTATTTAAGAAGGCAGTAATGAAAAATTTAGTGCGTTGTGTTTTGATGAGTTTTCTGCTATCTGCGACTTTGCCTGTCCTGGCTGAATCTCCGGTTGTAATAACCCCTTCACCTACACCAGTGTTACAACCCCAAAATCGTGCTGTTAAAATCAGCATAGGAAGCGTAGGTGGCAAGCTGGATGTGGCGGCTTTACGTGCTGTTCGTCAAGTGGTCGGTTATGGTATTGCCGGTGGTGCGGTGGATACCTTTACGGTTTATAGTCCAAAAACGGGGTATATCCCTATAGAAGGCGGGATGAGCGCCTGTGCTGATGCTGGGTTTAGTGCATCACAGGGAAAATTTAATGCGTTTATTCAAGACCTGAAGACAATTAAAACAAAAGCGGGCACTTTTTATAATGTTGTACCTGCTCTTAACTGCCCTGCCGAAGATCTAGTGGCGTGTACTATGGAGGTTAAAATTTGCCCGGATGGTTCTGGAGTTGGTCGTTCTGGACCATTTTGTGAATTTGCGCCCTGTCCTATTCCTAAAAAGTAGAATTGTTGATTCCCAGGACATCTTGTTTTGGGAGTTTTTTGTTTTCAGACTCATTTCCCGTTAGAAATACGATATCCTTCAGACCTATTTAGTATTGGAAGAGGCTGTGTCTTACGCTCTGCTACATTTTGTCGTATGATTCAACAGCCGCTGCCATTAATGCGCCGTCGCGCAGACCACTGTGATTAAGCCCTTTAATTACGCCAACCCGATTTTCATGCGGCTGATTCTGGCTTATTTTCCACTTGCCAACAAGTTTTGTTATAACGATTTCAACGCCAACAATCGCGCCCATTAGCCTTTCTGTAAACTCTTGTGGCGCATCTGAAATGTGCCACTGTTCAGCAAATGCAGCTTCGTTATGGGCGGTAAGTGACTCAAGCTGGGAATGTAGCCACGAAGCCTCATCCACAACCCTTAACGAGCCATAAGCATGAACCACGATATAGTTCCAGGTTGGCACAACTTTGCCCGTCGCGTTTTTTGTAGCGTACCAAGAAGGACTCACGTAAGCATTCGGACCTTGAAACACAACCAACACCCCAATATCCTCGACAAAATCATGCCATATTGGATTGCTACGGGCAACATGCCCCTGCAAGGTTCCAAATGATGATGAATCCACTGACAAATAAAACGGAATGTGATTTGCGTTAAGCCCCTCGGATGACATCGTAACGACAGTAGCAAGAGGATATGAGCGAATTAATTCGTGCATAACCTCAATTCTTGGCTCTTGAAATTGATCTGGTATGTACATGACCCAACAAACCTAAATAGCAATAAAAACTATCATTCTAAGCCTGATTAAGCTCATGCAGCTGCATATTTATAATTTTCAACGCCGCCAAAACTCCTGCAAATACCTGATTGGCATGTACTGCACGGGTTTTGCGTAATTCTCCGCCGCAATCCCAGGTAATCACACATTCGGTTAAAGCATCCGTGTGGCCGCCCTTGGGAATTCTCACTTCGTAATTGGCCAAGGTGGGCAAAGTATAGTTATGTGATTGCATCACTTTGCTAATGGCATCCATAAAGGCAGAAAAACCACCATTGCCAGAACCGGTGGCGTTATGTTTACTGCCGGCTATATTAACCCGTATACTCGCAGTAGATTCCAGATTGAGACCACTGGTGATGGAGCAGTTGAGCAGTTTAATATGTTGGTAATCCTTGCTTTCCAATACATCAGCAATGATAAACGGCAGGTCATCGGTGGTAATAGTTTGCTTGGAATCACCTAAGCTGACGATACGTTCCAACACTTTTTTCTGGTTTTCTTCGGATAAATTCAGATCCAGTTGTTCCAGGTTTTTCTTTAATGAGGCTTTACCGCTCATTTTGCCTAAAGCATAGCTGTGTGTACGTGAAAAACGTTCTGGTCTTAGTTTGGTTTTATACAAGCCGCCTTTTTGGTCGCCGTCTGCATGAATCCCCGCTGTTTGTGTAAATACATCCGCGCCGATAATGGGTGCATTAGCAGCGACCCGTTTGCCGGAAAAGTTTTCCACCATATTGCTGACGTGTGCCAGATGGCTTTCATCGATAGCGATTTGCATTCCCATTTTATCGCGCAAAACTACCGCGACTTCCGCCAGCGAAGCATTACCGGCGCGTTCGCCCAGACAGTTAATGGTACAGTGTACGGCGCTAACACCAGCGCGTATCGCTGCCATCACGTTAGCGGTGGCCAAGCCGTAATCATTATGTGGATGAAAATCAAATGCCAGCATCGGATACCGTGTACACATATCGCCTAGGCTCACAAAAACTTCTTCGGGCGATAGCACACCCAGCGTATCGGGAAGCATAAAGTGACTGATACCCGTGTGTTGCAAACTGTTCATCAATTCGTAAACATAGTCAGGGCTATTTTGATAGCCGTTCGACCAGTCTTCCAGATAGACGTTGACCTTGAGGTTTTTTTGCAGCGCATAATCGACGGTACGCATAATGTCGTCGGTATGCTGGGCGAGCGTTTTGCCCAGTTGTTCGCGGCAATGTTTTTCGCTGCCCTTGGTGAGTAAATTGATGACGCTGCCACCCGTTGCTAGGATCCAGTCCACGCTTTTGGTGTGGTCTACAAATCCCAATACCTCTACACAACCGGCAAAACCGGCTTGCTGTGCCCAGGTATTAATGCTGGTGACGGCTTCTTTTTCACCTTCCGAGACCCGCGCCGAAGCGACTTCGATACGGTCAACCCGCAACGATTGCAATAACGCCTTGGCAATGCTGACTTTTTCAGTAGGCGTAAATGACACGCCCTGCGTTTGCTCGCCATCGCGCAAGGTGGTGTCCATCAGCTGGATTTTTCTGGGTTGTGTGGACATTTCGTCTATTACTTAATTGTTTAACATAAGGGAGTACATTTTAGCGTATCCCACTTTGGGGAATAATTAGACATCTTCCACAGCACTGTGAAAACCATCATAAATTTCTTTGACTGTTTTTCCGTTAAATGTCCAATACGGCGATGGTTGTAACGGATAGTCATCGGGCAGGCCTAGAAGTTTTCTGGTCGGCGTAATGAGAGAACAAATAACACCGTTAAAATTGACTTTCTTTTCCTCTATAACAGTTACTTGCATCTGCCCATCTTTTGAAACCAGCACAGAGCCGCTTGGAATACCAATCTCATAAAAATTCATTCGCGGGCGTTTTGTATCCTTGAGGTTCTGCGCGGATTGCTTGTCAACGGCTTCCACATCGGCCTCAAGCTGTTGTTCAAATTGTATCGTGATATCATCAACTTTAAGCAGTTTTAAAACAGCAATAACTCGCTCAGCTTCGATTTTAAAAAACTCTCTGTTTGGATTTATGCGACTATTTCCGAAAGCGAAATGGAGAGCTTTCTCCACTTCGGTTGCATCTTTTACCTGACAGGCAAAAGCACAGTCAAATGGAACAGGAACGCCCGTTCCATAAAGCTGCTTCATGCGTTCCTCAACTTCTAATTGAGTTGTTTTTCCAATCTTTACCAACCCTGGCATTGCAGGGTTGGTTAATACATAAACAATCTGTGAGCTGTTATCTGCCATAGTAAAAAGGCATTAATGCGAATAATTATGCCCAAAGCCACGGATAAGCCTGCTTATGCTGTTGCTCATAAGCAGTGATTTTATCGACATGGATTAATGTTAAACCAATGTCATCCAAACCACTCAGCAAATTGCCTTGGCGGAACGGATCAATATCAAACGTAAAGCCATTTCCAGCCGGTGTTGTCACTTGTTTGTTTTCCAGGTCAACCACAAATTTAACGCCTTCATTGGCATTGATTTCAGCCATTAGCTTATCAAGTTGCTCAGCACTAACAACAATCGGCAAAATACCGTTCTTAAAACAGTTATTGTAGAAAATATCCGCATAGCTGGTGGAGATAATGGTGTTAAAACCGTAATCGGCAATTGCCCACGGTGCGTGCTCTCGAGATGAGCCACAACCGAAGTTATCGCCCGTCACCAGAATGTTCGCGCCCTTAAAAACCGGCTTGTTCAATTCAAAGTCAGCGTTGTCGCTGCCATCGTCATTAAAACGCCAGTCATGGAATAAATGTGCGCCAAAGCCGCTGCGTTCCACTCTTTTTAAAAACTGCTTCGGGATAATCTGATCGGTATCGACATTGCTGCGGTTCATTAACGCGGCGATACTTTCGTGTTTTTTGTAGGGTTGCATTAGTTTTTCCCGTTATGCCAGTTCGCGTATGTCAACAAAATGCCCAGCTGCGGCTGCGGCTGCGGCCATCGCTGGCGATACCAAATGAGTTCTGCCACCTTTGCCTTGTCGGCCTTCAAAGTTACGGTTTGAAGTCGATGCGCTACGTTGGCCTTTGGTCAGCTCGTCGCCGTTCATGGCCAGACACATGGAACAGCCTGGAT
>NZ_FUKJ01000162.1 GCF_900163745.1 Crenothrix polyspora | reverse complement strand
GACGTGCATCGTTGTCCCATTTGCTGGGGTAGTCTGTGGGGTAGTGCGAATATTTACCAATTTTAGGACATTACTGCCATTGCACCAAGTATCGTACCTAGCATTTTTCCTTTTTCCTGTTTTTCGTGGACAATATTTATTCAATAATACTCACATGGAATGAGTTATCAGTGTTCTATTCGGCGTTGATGCATAAATCAATCATTAGCGCCGTATCCCCAAAAATAGGGGAAAGTTGTTATAAAGAAGCTCAAAATATGCCTTATACATCAACTTATTGAAATGAGTTTCTTGAGAGCGGCTTTGCGGTGGTTTTGGCGTCAGCATAAAATATCACGCTTCTAGCACACTTTTGCACTCTAAAAATGTGAACTATTTCACAATAAATATGTGAAATAGTTCACAGACAACACGCTTAAATAGCTTTAGGCTTAATTCCTCTTCGATGTTTCGACCTGTACTTTTCTCCATAAAACTTGGTATCGAGGTTAGCTCCTTGAGAGAGACGCAGCCCCGCCGCCGATGCCTTTAGCCACTAATTTAGGCATTCTGGGTAGCATCGCCGATGAAACTTTGGGGACTATAAAAAAATTGAAAGCAATATGAAGCTTTTTTCTAAGGTGGTTTGCCCAGTTTGATTGATACGTATACTATAGTTTATTAAAATGCATCATTATCGATTGGATAATGCAATAATAAACTACAATTTTTGAAATAAATTTGATTATTGTAAATACTTACAGCGTTTCATATCAGGTGAATAACATTAATTATTAGCAGTGAAGTACAAACCTAGGTTTGTACTCCATCGAATCTAACTAATCGATACTGAAAACGTTGTATGTTTGATTGCTCGTGAATTCCATTGGTCTGATTTTTTTAAAAAACCTTAGGGAAATTGTAGCCAAGCTACTAGAGTGACGTAATAGGAGAAATCATGAAAAAACGATTATTGTCTAGTTTAAATAGTTCGTTCCTGGATGGTTTAGGTAGACGGTTATGGCTTCAGAAGTTAAAGGGCTTACTGGGGATTTGTTTTGTGGTATTCAGTCCAAGTCATAGTAGCGCCTTGCCTTTAACAAAAGAGCAATCCGTATTAGAAAATCGCATTGAGATAGTCCGCGATAAACTGCTAAAACAGGATAAATCTACCCAAGATAACGCAGATAGTGATCTGATTGCACAATGGTACAACTGGAATAACTGGCCTAATTGGTCTAATTGGAGAAATTTCTAGGAGCATGCCGAGCTTATCTTGACACTCTATTGATTAATAAAACGAATTACAAACCGCCTATACTAAGTTTTTTATAAACAGTAAGTTATCGATTATGACCGACAAACTCCTAGGTTATGGATCTAGTAACGTCGGACTCGACGACTTCTCCTTGAGCCTGATAAAAATATTAAAGGGGATATTATTTTGGCAAATTACTTTTCGCATTGGTTTAAGAGTATTTTTAAGTCTACGCAGCAAGGTAGCTCACAAAAGCCATTTAATTTAGCTGATTTCACCCCATCATTAACTACCCAACTGCTAGTTTTGCAGCCCACCCCTTTTTGTAACTTGGATTGTGATTATTGTTACTTGCCACGCCGCAATTCTCGTGCCCGAATGTCGCTGGATACTATTCGTCAAACAGCGCAACGGCTACTTGAAGATGGCTTGTTAGGGCAGACACTTACTGTCGTATGGCATGCCGGAGAGCCACTGGTTATGCCGCCCAGTTACTATGAAGCAGCCTTCACCATTTTTGCTGATACGCTCGACAGTGTTTGTCAAGTCTCACATTCCATACAAACTAATGCCACATTGATTAATGATGAATGGTGTTTGTTATTCCAAAAATTTCAAGTACGAATTGGAGTGAGTATCGACGGTCCTCAGCATATTAATGATCGACATCGTAAAACCCGACAAGGCAAAGGTAGCTATGAATTAATTCTGAAAGGGATGGAAACATTGCGCAGGAATCAGATTCCTTTTCATGTCATCAGTGTTATCACTGTGGATAGCTTGCGGCTTGCCGATGAGCTACATGATTTCTTTGTGTCACAAGGCATACGGGAAGTCGCTTTTAACTTTGATGAAGCAGAAGGCCCTAATGTTACATCAAGTCTTCAGGGGCAGGAGCAAGCCCATTATCGCTTTTATCAGCGTATGCTCGAGCATACTTTTACAACTGGTGGCCAATATCAGATTAGAGAACTGAGTAATGTTTTTCGTCTCATTGCTCAAAGGTTGCCTCATTATTTATGGCAAGGTGAGGCTTGGCCGGGAAATTCCCAAACTATGCCTTTTTCCATCATCAGCGTAGCGTGGAATGGTGATTTTTCAACTTTCTCTCCAGAATTGCTGGGGCAAATGTCCAGCGAATTTAATGATTTCGTTTTAGGTAATGTCAGTCAATCAAGTTTTCTCCAAGCGGCTGATAGTCAGAACTTTTTTAACCTGTGGCATCAGATTCAGGAAGGAACTGCCGCGTGCCAAAAATCCTGTGCTTATTTTAATTATTGTGGAGGTGGGGCTCCTGCGAATAAGCTTTATGAGAATGGCTCGTTTAATAGTGCTGAAACCTTGTATTGCAGAGCTATGATACAAAGGCCTTTTGAAGTTGTGCTTCAGAAGTTAGAGCAAGATGCTCCCGAAAAAACCAATCATTCAATACTAGCCGCTTCTTGATTTCAATGGCAACGTAGTCATAATTCTAAGCAGAGGGTTATTTCTCATAGGGAAAATAAATACATGACTCAAACGATCAAAATTATGATCAGTAGCACTCGTCAAGACTTGGATGAATATCGAAAAGTTGCTTCGGAGGTAATCAAACAACTTGCCAGCGAAAAAAAAGAGCGTGTGCAGCTTATAGAAGTCTCGATGGAAGAGAAATCTCAGAGTGGTGAACGTGAAACTGCGCTTGCTGTGAGTAAGGGGTGGGTAAACGAGTCTAATTGGGTGGTGTTAGTCGTAGGTTGGTGGTATGGTACGATCTCAACAGAAGCAGAGGCTGAAGGACAGGCCATAACCGAGTTTGAATATCGCTATGCTATGAAACTCAAAGAATCTGATCCTGATAGGAAGATTTTTGTCTTCGTTACCGGCAATGAAGGTAGCCCTGAGGAATATGCAAAAAGTACTGAAGAAAAAAATTTACTTTTTTGGATAGGGAAGGGGACAGTGGAGAACAGAGAAAAACTCAATAAGTTTAGAAGTTTTGTGACGGGGCCTCATACGACTTTTTTCAATGATATCCATGTTTTTAGAGAAAAATTAAGGTTAACGTTGCAAGAAGCTATTGATACGCTGCCTAATCCGATTCCTTCAGAGTTTTTTCTTAAGTTAATTTTAGATCTCCAAGTTCCGATTAATAAGTGTATTTTAAGGGTTAATCGACTGGAGACTTATAAACAAATCCATGATCAATTGCATAAAATGCGGCAATTTGTTATTAGACCGTTACGTGAAGGCATTTTATCGCAATGGGAAGAGCAGGGGCTGCTTTCAAGAGAGCTTGAACGCAGATTGAACGGACGATTGGTTAAAGCTAGTGAGCTGCAAGGTCAAATCAAAGTAATAATGAAGGGGCTAGGTACTAAGAGTCCAAGCTTAACAGAACAGCTTAAAGTAATTGTTGATACCAAATTGTTAGACGAAGAAGATGCTGAACCAAAGCTTGAAGATTTCTCCCATAAATTAGAGGATTTCTCTGGCCTTATTCAAGCTGCTTTTACTGAAGCTAATGATCTTATGGATCGAATGGCTGATTTACTCGATAAATTTCACGGAGAACTGCTTAAAGATATCAATGAACGAAAAAATTCTCAACTTCTCACTGATGAGCAAATCAAACAACTCGATCCGGAGTTAAATAGAATTGAGACTGAGAGAAAACAATTTATAGAAACTCTCACTATTCACGATAATTGGCAGAAAATTCATAATGGATTTGAACTGGTTGATGCATTTAAAGAAACTAAATATTTTGATATGCGTCTTCGGCAATTTTGTTTGATACAAAAAGTTACTGTTTCCAATGAAATAAATGCTGAAAGCCAGCGACTAACAAATGAAAATCCAGATCATTCTGATCTGAATGTCATTGAGCAGCTCAAAGTGTATTGGAACAAGCTTGGTTTATCAATATCAATCGAAGATTATGAAGCGGTGCGCGAAGATTATGAAACGATGCGAAAAGAGTTCGACGACTACTTTTACAAAGTGGATGAACGCACATTGAAAGAAGTTGAAAAAGCTGGAGAGAGTGCTGAAAAATTCAAACAATTACTTGAGGCCCTTCGTGCTAAAGAATATGGGATGCAGCCGTCTTCTAAAGTCGGATTTGTATAGGGGCTATTAAGATGATACCAGGAATCTTTGAGAACTTAGCAGAAAAAAGTGAAAACTATGAAGAGCTTTTCAATGCGCTCAGCAAACGATCCAAAGACGATTTGGAACTTAGCACTTGTATAAAAGATGTCGAAGTATGGCTTAAGGAATGTGTCAGTCACGGTCGCTTCTTAACTGAACGCTCCGCTGATCGTAGAGATTTACAGAGTTTGGTAAGTTTCTGGACAAGCTTGCTGCGTCAATATGGATACGAAATTTTAGGTGTAGGTCGTCTAGCCCCCTTTGACCCAAACGCTGGCGTTCCACTTGAGATCAAATGCCCTTATCCAGGTCTAAAAGCTTATGATAAAAAGCACCAAGATGATTTTATTGGTCGTGAAAAGAATATTGAAGAATGTTTAGCGCATTTCAATGAAAACCATAATCGAATTTTAATGATTGTAGGTGGATCCGGTTCTGGGAAATCTTCGTTGGCGTTAGCAGGGATTTTGCCAGCGCTGGAATTGGCGCATAGCGATTGGCAATTTGTGCCAGCATTTACCCCAGGGGCAGAACCCTTTAAGGCAATGGGTAGAGCTTTAGCAGAAGCCTTAAAGAATAAGACAGAAGCGACAGTAATTACCGAGAGTCTCCATCATTCTCCCCAGCAGGTTATGTCGGAGTTGATTGCACGTTTTGGTGTCGATAAGCCGATAATGTTGCTCATTGACCAATTTGAAGAACTGCTGACACTTTGTCAGAATGCGCAAGATCAAGAGGCATTCTCCAAATTATTATATGAGCTGGTTACCCTACCAGAATCAACCTGCCGTATCCTGCTGACATTACGGACTGATCATCTTACCCGTTTTGAGACCAGCCCCATTCTTTCACTTCGTGGCTTATATGGTTTAGTTAGCAATAATCAAAAATTACTCGCAGCGATTGGATTGGAAGGTACCCGTCTGGCGATAGCAAAGCCTGCCCAGAAAGTTGGCTTAAGGTTTTTGCCGCCCGACATAATAGACCGGTTGGCAAGTCAATCACATAGCCTTTTAGATGGGTTGCCTTTATTACAGTTTGCCCTGCAAAGGCTTTGGGAGGAGCGTCCGCTCGCGCAACTTGGGAAAGACGAAAGTGGTAATGAAATTCAAGGCCCAGCGCCACGGCTTGATTTTATTAATGAAGAATTATTTAACAAACTACACAATGTTCAAGATGCTCTGGGGATAGTAGCGGAAGAATTATATGGACAGTTTGATGAGCAAAAGAAAGAGCTCTGTGAGCGCTTGATGTTGGAGTTGGTGCTTATAGATGAAAACTTCGAGCAGCCATTACGCCGCCGACGTTCCAAAGCAGATTTGCTCAAGATATTAGTGGGACGTTGGCCTGAAACCGCAGTCAATGAAGTAATTGATGATTTCGTCGAAAAGAAATTATTGCGCACCAGTGGAAGTAACAAAAATACCTACTACGAAGTTGCTCACGAAGCTATGTTTCGAAACTGGGCAACCTTTAGGGATTGGATTTCGGGCGAGGAAGCTAAGACGCGTTTACATGCTATAAAGCTTATTGGCCGCGAAGCATTGGATTGGCGTTCGCATGAGGACTCAGTTGACTACCTTAAATTAGCGGGCGAGCCACTAAAGGCAGCACAAGAGTACATGCGGGAAGACTGGTTAGTGGATAAAGATACCACTGATTATGTTAAAGCCTGTTCAGAACTGGAAATAGAAAAGCAGGCGCAACAACAGGAAGCGGAACAAGCTAAGGAGTTGGCGCGACAGGCTGAAATTGCTCGGATTCAGGCTGAAGCGAGAGCCGAAAAAGAAAAACTTGAGGCACTCATAAAAATCGAAAAGGCAGAGGCAGAAGCAAATGAATCAGCTCAAAAGGCAGAAATTGCCCGGATTCAGGCGCAAACAGAAAGGGTAGAAGCTCAGAGAAAAATTGAGAATACAGAAGCTCAGAGAAAAATTGAGAATGCAGAAGCAAACCTAAAAGTGCAAACGCAGAAAGGACGGTTTTTTCGCATCATAGTAGCTTTAATAATTGTCTCAGCAGTTTCAGTGATTGGATCGTTTGTAATCTATATAAACGAGCAGAAATCTGCCGCTTTGATCTCCAGCCGATTAATTATGTCAAAACTGCAACCTGCAGACTCGCTAGATGTTGCTTATTCGATAGCCAAGAAAGGTGGTGCAGATTTTCGTTCTACGCTCACTCAAAGTTTGGAAAACATGCAAAATAGATATGTATTTTCTCCCAGAGAGAGCAGTATTGTAATTGCTGGCCAGGGTACTGCTATTTTTCAGTTCGACAATAATTCAGATAAAACGAACCAAGAACTAAAGGTATTTAGAGTATGTGAGAATGGCAAAGTTGATAATCAATACGCAAAAATTACTTATGGAAAGAAACAGCTCTCCCAGTTTGTTGATATTGCTCCGCATAACAACTCATCCGGCCAAAATGATAGTAGATTAATTATTCTGCCCTTTAAAAGGCCAGCAGAAAGAGGATGGGATGTGGAGGTTACGAGGCTAAATTGGTCAAATAAGCCCTGTGCTGCTGAATCAGAAGTTGAAAAAAACACAATAAAAATGGAGCGGAGTCTCAATAAAGAACTTGATGAGGTGGATGAAGTTTCATCGGTGGCTTTTGATGCTAGTGGTGAGAATATTGTTTTTAGCGCTGTATCTTATTCTACGCCGCAATCAAGCTCACTTAAAAGCACGGTTTGGGGGTTTAATGGAAAAGCTAACTCTTGGATACCAGTAACACCACCGACAATCGACTCAGCAAAGCAAAATGCACAACCAAGAGGGAAAAATGAGCAAGTAGTTTCAGCGGTGGCGTTTACAAAAGAAGGTTGGGGGATACCACTTGAAGAGCATTTGATTACGGGGCGTTTGAATGGCATCTTATACTATGGCAAAAAACCATTACCGGTGGATGACCCCAGTCCTGTAACGCAAATATTTACAAGTCATTCGGGGAGTGGCTCAGAGGAGGGCGATTGGTTTGTGTATCGTCATGCATCAGAAAAACTTGTCGCAAAACGGTTTAATGGTAATAAGCCAGAAGAAAAGATTTTTGCAAGTTCTGAAAAGGGGAAAGGAATTTCTTCTGTTTCAATTAATTTCATTTCCGTCGGAGCTGATAAAAAAACCAAACCGTTGGTCATTTATGTGGAGGATAAACACCCGAAATGCTGGATAAAAGAAAAGCAATGGCAACCATTTGATTGCAGTTCTACTCATATTGTTGATCAAGCGGTTATTTCTGCAGATGAAAAGCATTTAATCTTAATTGAGCCTAGTAGTGATATCTATACGGCAGCTGTTCATAGTATTTATCAAGAATTCCAGATTCCTGAGCAATGGGTTGGAAGGGTATCACGATCACAGTTAATCCAGTGGCCAGTAGCCAAGGGTAAGCAATCTGATAAAAGCAAAACATCATGGTCAAAAAAATTGGCTAATGGCTTTAACCGGTATACAGCACAGCTATCTCCGGGAGCGCAAATTCTCAATGCTGCAATTTCGCCAGATGAAAACTATATCGCTTGGTTTGAAGGAAAAAATGTGGCGACTAATTTTAATTTTAATGTTGATCTGCGAATTTATAATATAAAAGAAGACAGAGACATAGAATTTAAAGCTGACAAAACATTACAAAAGCTATTGAGTATCGAAAGACCTGATCTTGCGGTGCGTGATAATGGGGAAATTGTTTTTGCAATTAACAACGAACTATGGAAATTGGGGCAAACTGATAAGTCAGCTAAAAAAGTTCCTTTTCCAGCTTATCAAGCAGAAAAAAACAAGAATGAGCTCAATAACCAAGATCCAAATATTATAAGTTGTCTCGAACTTTCTCCTGACAGTAAAAATCTTGTGATTGGTACTAGCGGTGGCAGATTGCTGTTGCTTAATTTAACTGACTTTTCTCTTGTAAAATCGCTAAAATTTGAAGACCTTTCCAGAGTATCTATGAATGTTGTTACTGCTTGTGCGGTAGATGAAACAGGATTAATGGTGGCCGGATTTAGTGATGGTAACGTCCGGGCTATTAAAGCAGATGCAGCCTTTACACTTTCGCCAATGGCGACTAACCGAATTAATACATCGGTGAAAACGGTAAAGATCAATTCTAAAAAAGGCCTTGTAGCGGCATTGTTTGATCGTCAAGTCAGCGGATGCAGTGCTAATGGACTGGCTGGTCAATCAATTCGAGTGTGGGGTGATCTTGGTCAAAAAGAAGCTTCCCCCCAAATTTCTAGCACTTGCGTGCCTAATCGTCCCATTATGACAATTGGATCAATGACGGAAAATAACGGCAAATTAGTTTTGCCGGTATTTTACAATGAAAAGGAAGATGAATTAATGCCTTGCCTGGGTTGTGCTAACCAAAACGAAAAACCAGCGGATGTATTGAATAGATTGCTTAAAGATGCAAAAGATAAAGGTGCTCAAGATATTTCTGCTGATATATTGGAAAAACGCTATGGCATTAAATATTAACCTTGGTTCGACTAAAATGGCCTTACGGCGAACTAACATGTAAGGCGGATCGCCAACAGGCAAACTGCCATAAACAGGTACGTAATGTATATCATGGGCTGATGATAAAGAACACTACAACCCAAGCTATACGAACCAACCCGCCGCACTATTATTGCTGAATTTTTCGCCAAGGGAAAACAAAGTCTCCGAGCACTTGGCAAGCACCAAAAGCACAGTTCACAGGCATCATATTGTGGTGAGTTACGTAATTTTTTCCATATACTGCACCATAAATTGCAAGGTGCGATTACCTCTAAATTCATTGATGCCCATTGTGTAAGCAGCACTACACAAGCGCATACCCAGCCAATGCTCCGGTTTGTCGACAAAAAAAGCAATGGCATCAATCATCAGATGGCCGTTCGGCTTTCTAAGCAGCAGTTTTAAATGCCGCTGCCCAACAATACGCACTTGCACGACCTCAAACTTATCGCTAAAAACAGGCTCAGGACAGCCCTGCCCCCAAACACAGGCATTTTGCAAAAGATCTGCAAATTCAATCGTCATCTCCTGTTCACTTAATTCACCGTCAACCAGGATTTTTTGCTCCAAATCAACGTGCGCCAGGCGTTTATTGACCATAGTATCAAACAGCAACGCAAACGCCGGATAATCGTGCATGGCAATGGTTAAGCCTGCCGCCATAGCATGACCACCAAACATACGCAATAGCTTAGGATGGGCGATGGCTATATCCGCTAATACATCACGAATGTGAACACCGGGAATTGATCGCGCCGAGCCTTTGATGAGATCTTTGCCAGCAGATGCAAAAGCAATCACTGGGCGATGTAACTGATCTTTCATACGTGAAGCCAGAATACCAATAACCCCCTGATGCCAATTGGCATCATACAAACAGACTCCCGCAGGCAAATACTGACTATTTAGCGATTTTATTTCGCTTAGCAGTGCTTGTGCCTCCTGTTTCATCTGTCCCTCAACTTCTTTGCGATCATTATTCAGTGCATCGAGCTTAACGGCGATAGCTTTGGCTGCTACCAGATCATCAGCCAATAAACAGTGTATGCCCAGCGACATATCATCCATACGCCCCGCTGCATTTAATCGCGGCCCCAACGCAAAACCCAAATCTGTCGCCTGAATGCTATGCTGACTTTTGCCGGAAATATCGATTAGCGCATTAATACCTGAATGTCCAAATCCCGCCCGAATACGCATCAGGCCTTGATGCACCAAAATACGATTAACACGATCCAGAGGTACGACATCGGCAATTGTGCCCAGCGCCACATAATCCAGCAATACCGCCAGATTGGGTTCAGATTGCGTGGGTGTAAACCAGTTCAGCTCGCGCAATCGACTGCGTAAGGCCAACAAAACATAAAAAACCGTCGCAACACCGGCAATCACCTTGCTTGGGAATTGATCACCAACAAGATTAGGATTAACGATAGCTTCAGCGGCAGGCAAGTGCTGACCCGGTAAGTGGTGATCGGTTATCAACACCTTAATCCCCAAGGCATTCGCCGCTTCTACGCCTTCAATACTGGAAATACCGTTATCTACCGTCAGGATAATGTCCGGTTGCTGCTGTTTAACCAGCTCAACAATTTCAGGCGTTAGGCCGTAAGCATATTCGAAGCGATTGGGAACAACAAAAGCTACGTTCAAAAAGCCCAACAACTGCAATCCTTTTATGGCCAACGCACAACTGGTGGCACCATCGGCATCAAAATCAGCCAATATGGTAATACGCTGTTGTTGCTGTAGCGCCGTTATCAAATGGCTCACCATAGCCTCCATATTGGACAGCAACCAAGGTGAAGGTAATTTTGCTAACGAACGGTCTAAATCGTCGGCAGAACTCAAGCCCCGACTTAACAATATGCGCTCCAGTATGGGATGCATATTGTCTAAATTGCCACTATTTTTAGCAACTTGGCGAGCAATGATGGTTTTTTTAACGCCTTGAGAGTACATAGTGCCTAAATAAAAGGAGTTATTGGGGTGGCTTAAGCTTTCATTTGGAATGCCTAAAATTCGCTCAGCAAATTATAGTCTTTGTAACAACGCATTACCGATAAACGCATTTCAAAAGGTTTGGTAATGAGTGTCGCAAATATCTAAATTCATAATTGTGATCAAGTTCACATTGCTCTCTTGTTATCTGCTGTATTTTAACTAAGCTTAAATTAATTACCGAAACACGCCAGTAAACTCGCTGTATGTATTCACCTCCCCCTTTTTCAAAGAAGGGAACCGTGAATGATTACATTAGGTTATTCACTAGCGTGAGCAAAGCATTATCTCGTCAACTGTTGTGCAACTGACAAACACAGTGCTATCTCTGCCGCTAACCCAAATAACTAGAGGGCAAAATGAAATCATTAAAAAAAGTAATGGATCGAATAAAAATACATTCGCTTTGTGCAGCAGTCACTACGCTGTTTTTCTCTTCAACGCCATTGTATGCAGGCGCTATTTATAATATCAATTTCAATGGCCCAAACATTGACTTAACAGGTTTTATTGAAACCAGTGATTGGGATCAAACATCTCCGACAGTGTTCGATAGCCAAGTTATGAATTATTCGATAACGGCTTCTAACAATAGTGCATTCACTTATACCTTTACACCTGACAATAGTAGCTGGGGCGGTAATGAAAATAACATGGAATGGGGGACTAATGTCACGCTAACTATTACCGAAGACCTGATTAAGCTATCAGCTGCTCCAGGTACTCCAAATCAACTGTATGACACCTTCCTGATTGCTAACACAGCGACTAACAATGTTAGGCAAAGCCTGAGTTTTTATAATAATCAACTTGGCTTCAGGGCTAGCCCGCTAAATTTTGTACTTTATGATACCGTACAACCGCTGTTTAATTTGGCAACAACGCAACCGCAAACCATCCCTGAACCCACCAGTTTAATATTATTAAGTACAGGATTGCTTGGAATACGCGTTGTACGCCGCAGAAATAGTTTGATACATTGACTCCCACGAGCTTACTGACAGTGCTATAATTTTATACTACCCGTCGAGCCTTTGCCTCTTTCATGAATACAATCCATCGATTACGCTGTCCTATCATTTGTATTAAAAGCGTTATTTCTTATCAATTTTCACAGAATAATCAATTTTACTGTCGCTTAATTTGACGAATACGCCGCCAGTACGTGTCTACTTTATTTACAAAATTAACCTTATATAAAAATATCGCATAAAAAGCGTATGGCTACGCAATATGAATTTAAGTAGTCGTTCAAAAGTTTTTTAACGCCCAATGGCGATGTTTTATGGTGCGCGAGCCATAAATAGTCGATTACTTATTAGGCACAATAAGCCAATAAACCTATCCAGTAATAATCACCCGCTGACGATTACATTAAGCCTGTTGATAAGTTTTCTCATTTATCACAAACATGTCGGATTGATTTACAACCCCCATAATTTATCAACAAAAATTTACAATAAAAAATTTCAATATATTGATCTTATAAGTGTATTTTTTTTTGGCTTTATTATTGCTTCTTAAAGATACGTGTCCGCTCATTAATTCAATTTTATAAGGATTTTTTCTATGCGTAATAAATTAGGGTCGTGTTTGATACTAGGCTTAGCTATCAATACGTTGATGTTTTCTGGTTTGGCTCAAGCTGTTATCCGTGTGTCCAGCCTTGATTTTAAAATGAACAATATTGGGGTTGGTGTTGAGACCAGCAAGAACAAGCGCGTGTATTTCCCATTAGATGTTGGGTTTTCGACTAAAAAGCCCTTTGATGCCTTACTAACCTATAAACGTAACACGCTCTACACCGTAGGATTTGGTAGCGCCAAGGTAAACAATAATGCCAAATACCGCTTTGCCGCCATCAAATACGGTGACTCCGTACCCATTTCGTTTTATAACAAAGCCAATGGCAAGCTGGAAGATACATACACCTTGGTTTTTACAAAACTGCCAGTAATACAACTTACCTCGGTAACAGGTATTCCAGATACACCGAAAGTACAAGGTAGTTTCCGTTTGGTGAGCAGTGAATTCAAACAGGATACCGGCGTATTGAACATGGGTATTGAGCAGATTGGCCAAGTGGCTCAACTTTATCCCAAGCGAACTTATGGTATTGGACTGGGCACTTCTTCATCAATGTGGCAAACAGGCAAAACACTCAAATTATTAGACTTAAGCGAAAAAGACAGCTGGAGTTTGAATGCGTCTTACCGTGATACATCGTTTGGTAGAAATCGGATAAGTAATGACATTTTCATGAATATACACCCCCACAATAAAGGCTTAGCTAAAGGGAAATCTGCAAGCTCAGGACGTTTGGCAGAAGTTCTGTTAAATGGAAGCTATGCCGGGGTTTATCTTTTGGAAGAACCCGTTGACCAAGCTTTACTGGATCTTAAGCCCATAAGCGTTCCACTGACCAGTGGCAAAGAAGACTGGAAAAAAGTCGACTTTAAAAATCCTCAAAACGGCAGCGTTCTGTATAAAGCTAACTTTGGTGACACCGTTTTCTTTAATACCACAGCCGCTCAGCTAGCGACTAATTTTTCCCAGATCTATCCTGCGCCAGCCAATGCGGCACGTCCTGAGCCACTTAAAAGCCTGGTTGATTTCGTAGCCAAATCCAGTGATGATGCCTTCATCGAAGGTGTAGGATCGCGCATTGATCTTGACAATGTCGCAGATTGGTGGCTTTTGGTCTGTGCAACCCAGTCTATCGATAATTTCAACAAGAACTTTGGCCTTGCCAAAAATGCAGGCGGCAAATTTTTTATAGTGCCCTTGGATCATGAAGCCTCGTTTGGTCTTGCATGGGACGGTTCGGCTGATCCTGCAACTCCATTTTTCGATGCTTCGGGCAATAATTTAATCAAGCGCCTGACCCAGTTTTCTGAAATTGGTTTTAACTCAATACTAAAAGATCGCTGGCTTGCGTTACGGGAAAATGGCAAAACCTTTGATAAAGCCAAAGTATTGGCTCGATTTAATGGTTATGCCAGTCAATTGGCAATTGGTGGAGCCAAAGAAAGAAACTTAAAAACATGGCCAAAGTCCGTTCTCCCGCCTGCCCTTGCAAACCCTAAAGCAGGCACTTCAGCTTATATCAGCACTTTCTTGACTGCGCGACTGAATGCAATGGATACTTATATTGGCGGCCTCCCTGAATAAAATTGACTGGGTTGACAATGATTTTGAATTAAGCGTTAACCATCTTCTTGTAGTGTTAAACAACCCTCGCATGGCATTCCGTGTGGGGGTTTTTATCTTAAACATTCAATAACCTTGTGCGAAGCATAATGCTTACGATTTTTCTGCATGCCTTACTCTCCCAGTTGGAATACCACTACTATATCCACTTTTCCGTCCAAAGCATAACAAACGCATAATCCACATTCGATAACCTTTTGTATTTTATTGTATTATCAATAATTTTTTTAAATCCTTCTATTGTAGAGGGTGTGCGATTGAATTAGTATAAGTTTGCTCACCAGTACATTTTTTCAAAATCTCAATCCGTTAGATCGAAAAAAACTAAAAATAATAATTGTTGGTAGTGGTGGACAAACACTAAGATTTTAAAATATATCAGTTTTATTTTTGTTTTAACCGAATTTACAAATATTGATTGACAGAACAACACTGAAACGAATGAGCGTTTTTAGAACAAGCCGCTTCCTTTACGAAAAGAAGAGAAACGTTCGCTCGTTATTTACAAGTCATTAAAGGATTTTTTTCCATGTGTAATAATTTAAAATCGTATTTGATACTGGGTTTAGCTATCAATGCGTTAATGTTTTCTAGTTCAACCCAAGCTGCAATTCGATGGGGCAGCTTTGATTTAAAAATGAATGAAATTGGGGTTGGGGTTGATGGTGGCAAGAACAAACGATTGTTCGTCTCATTGGGATCCGGATTTTCAACACCAAAACCTTATGATGCCGTGCTAAAGTATAATCGCTCTAACACCCACACTTTTGAGGTTGGTGGAATCAAAGTCAAAAACGGCACTACATACCATTTTGACGCTATCAAATACGGCGCAACTGCGCCCATTTCGGTTTATGATAAAATGGGTAAAGTGGATACATACACACTGGTTTTCACTAATCTTCCCGTCATACAAATCACCTCCGTGGCTGCCATTCAAGATATTAACAAAGTGCAGGGCAGCTTTCGCTTGATGAGCGGTGAATTCAAACAGGATACCGGTGAAATAGCCATGGGTATTGAATACCGTGGTAAAACGGCTCAAAACTACCCAAAATTGCCTTTTGGTATTAGTCTGGGGACATCTTCAACGCTTTGGAAAAAATCTAGTGATATCAAGTTACTGGATTTAAGTAAAAGGAGCGACTGGATTTTGGATGCCTCTTACCGAGACACGTCGTTTTCACGAAACATTGTAAGTCATGATATTTTCCGAACTATTTATCCACATAATAAAGGCTTGCCCAAAGGGCAAACTGTGATAAAAGGACGCTTAACGGAAGTTATTCTGGGCACTAGTTATGCAGGCGTTTATCTTCTGGAAGAAAAGATTGACCGTAGCCTGCTTGATCTTAAAAAAATTACTGTTCCAAAAGTCAATGGTAAAGAAGATTGGAAAAAAGTCGACTTTAAATTATCAGCGAATAGCAGTGTATTATATAAATCAGCCTTTGGTGACCGGGTTTTCTTTAATACCCCCCCCACTTTACTCAAAACGAATTTTTCTCAAGAATATCCAAAGCTGGCAAATGTGGCACGTTGGGAACCACTTAAAGGCCTTATTGATTTCGTCGCCAAATCCGATGATGATACTTTTATCGAAAACATAGAAAAGCGTATTGATTTTGATAGCGTTGCCAATTGGTGGTTACTGGTTGCAGCAACTCAGGCTACCGATAACTACAACAAGAATTTTTTTCTTGCCAAAAATGCGGGCGGAAAGTTTTTTATAGTACCTTGGGATCATGATGCCACATTTGGCTTATGGTGGAATGGTGCCGCTGATCCTGCAAATACTTTGGTTGATGCCTCTGATAACAACTTAATCAAGAGACTGACTCAGTTTCCTGAAATTGGCTTTAACGAAAAACTCAAGGTGCGCTGGAAAGAATTAAGTGGTAAAAACGGGGCTTTTGATAAAGCCAAACTATTGGCACGTTTTAACAGCTATGGCAGCCAGTTGACACAAGGAGGTGCCAAAGAAAGAAACTTACTCCTGTGGCCAAAATCGGTTCTCGCACCCGCTGTTGCCAATCCTCAAGCAGGCACTAGTGCTTATATCGGTGCTTTCCTGGATAAAAGATTCTCCGCTATGGATGCTTATATTAAGAGTCTTCCAGAATAATTATGACCAAGTTAGCGGTGATTTCAACATGACTTGAGATTACATGCCTGTCTTGTTATCGCGTTAAGTAACCCTCGCTGGATTTTCCCAGTGGGGGTTTTTTATGTCTGTTGAATTTTAACAACAGAGTGACTCTAATCGTATTGAATTAAAAGAATATACAACCGGATGAACCGTATTAGAATTTTCAGGTCTACTTATCCATGCTTTGTTGCTGAGGTGCGAAATGAACATTCCTAAAGGTCGTTTGCCATTATTGTTGGTTATTGCGGCAGCAATCGGCACTTTTTTTATTTTTGATCTGCAAAATTTTCTAACGTTAGAAAATTTAAAGGTGCAACAATACAGCATCACCACCTACCGCACCGGTCATCCTGTCATGGCGACCGCCTTGTATATGTTGATTTATATCGCAGCAACCAGCTTATCGCTGCCCGGCGCAACGCTGCTAACACTGGCAGGAGGTGCGATATTCGGGCTATTATGGGGAACGGTGATTGTCTCGTTTGCATCCAGCTTAGGTGCAACACTAGCGTTTTTAGCGGCTCGTTTTTTGTTTCGCGATAGTGTCAAAGCTAAATTTGGTGATCGACTGCAAGTCATAGATACCGGCATAGAGCGTGAAGGGGCATTTTATTTATTCACACTGCGCTTAGTGCCGTTATTTCCTTTTTTTATGATTAATCTGGTCATGGGCTTAACATCACTTAAAACCCTGACATTCTATTGGGTTAGCCAGCTCGGTATGTTAGCAGGAACGCTAGTGTACGTTAATGCCGGTACACAATTGGCTAAAATTGAATCGCTATCGGGCATCTTATCACCTGCATTAGTCGGCTCATTTGCTTTATTGGGATTATTTCCACTGCTCGTCAAAAAAGCGATGCTCGCTTATGAAAACACCAAAAACCCATCCTAAATGGCTTAAACCGAAAAAATTTGACAGCAATATTGTTGTCATCGGTGCAGGTGCAGCAGGCTTGGTCGCTTCCTATATTGCCGCCGCAGTTAAAGCTAAGGTAACGTTAATTGAAAAACACAACATGGGCGGGGATTGTTTAAATACCGGCTGTGTGCCTTCAAAAGCGTTGATTCAATCGACACGGTTATTAGCCAAAACCAGAAGAGCCAACGAATTTGGCATTAAACACATCAGCGCAGAATTTTCGTTTGCAGAAATTATGGAACGCGTACAACAGGTTGTTAAAACCGTTGCGCCGCACGATTCGGTAGAACGCTATACACAACTGGGCGTTGAGGTCATTGAGGGATGCGCCAAAATCGTCTCACCGTGGAAAGTTGAAATTGTAACAGCCACAGGAACACGCAGAATCACCACCTTATCGATTGTAATTGCTGCTGGGGCAAGACCTTTTGTACCGCCTATTCCAGGACTTGAAGCCATTGATTACCTGACATCTGACACGATTTGGAACTTACGCGAACAACCTAAACGCCTAGTCGTTTTAGGCGGTGGCCCTATCGGTTGTGAATTAGCGCAGTGTTTTGCCCGCTTAGGCGTGCAAGTCACCCAAATAGAAATGGCGCCGCGTTTGTTGATGCGTGAAGATACTGAAGTTTCGGACAGGGTAGCCGCTCGATTTGTTCAAGAAGGCATTGATGTGCGATTAGAACATATCGCCAAGCAATTTATTATCGAAAACGGCGAAAAAGTGCTGGTTGCAGAACATCTGGGCGAACAGGTGCATATTGCCTTTGATCACGTTTTAATGGCGATTGGTCGCGTTGCCAATACCAGCGGTTATGGCCTGGAAGAGCTAGGTGTGGAGCTGTCACCGCGCAAAACTATTCAGGTTAATGCTTTTTTAGCGACGAATTACGACCATATTTTTGCCTGTGGTGATGTTGCAGGGCCGTATCAATTTACCCATACGGCGGCACACCAGGCCTGGTATGTGGCTGTTAATGCTTTATTTGGCTGTGTTAAAAAATTTCCTGTCGATTATTCCATCATCCCCTGGGCAACATTTATCGAGCCTGAGGTGGCGCGTGTCGGCTTAAATGAGCAGGATGCCAGAGAGCAAGGCATTGCTTACGAAGTCAGTGTTTATGATATCGCCGATTTAGACCGCGCCATTACTGACGGTGAGGCAGATGGCTTTGTAAAGGTGTTAACCCGTCCGGGTAAAGATAAAATTCTCGGCGTCACCATCGTCGGCGACCATGCCGGTGATTTAATCGCAGAATTTGTGTTGGCCATGAAATACAACATCGGCTTGAATAAAATTCTTGGCACCATCCACATTTATCCAACCCTGTCGGAAGCTAATAAATACGCCGCTGGGATTTGGAAAAAAAATCATCAGCCAGAAAAAATATTGTCATGGCTAGCGCGTTTTCATGCCTGGCGGCGAAGCTAGTCGATATTAAAATCAAACGGAACTGACAAACATTATTCACTTCGATTAAAATAGCGGCTTTTATGCTCTGGATTTACGATCCAACCCGCACTAGGAAAGCTAACTATGTCTAAAATTGTTGTTTGTGCGCTGTACAAATTTGTTACCCTGGAAAATTATCAGGACTTACGGGAAGCACTACATGCCGTTATGGAAAAAAATGGCATCCGAGGGACTCTGCTTTTAGCTCACGAAGGCATCAATGGAACCGTGGCTGGAACCCGGCAAGGCATTGATGCGTTGCTAAACTGGTTACGCACCGATTCGCGTTTGGCCACCCTTGATTGCAAAGAATCCTATACCGACAATATACCGTTTAATCGTACCAAGGTTAAACTGAAAAAAGAAATTGTCACCATGGGTGTAGAAGGCATTGATCCAAAATCTGTGGTGGGTACTTATGTTAATCCGCAAGATTGGAATGCGCTAATTTCCCAGCCGGACGTGTTATTAGTGGATACCCGCAACAACTATGAAGTCGCAATCGGGACTTTTAAGAATGCCATTAATCCACATACGGAATCTTTCCGCGAATTTCCACAGTACGTCAAAGAGCATCTTGACTCCAAAAAACATACCAAAATAGCCATGTTCTGCACCGGTGGCATACGCTGCGAAAAATCGACTGCGTTTTTAAAAGAACAGGGTTTTGATAACGTTTATCATCTTAAAGGCGGCATCTTAAAATATCTGGAACAGGTTCCCAGTCAAGAAACACTGTGGGAAGGCGAATGTTTTGTGTTTGATGAGCGGGTCACCGTCAACCATCAACTGGAACAAGGCCAATATGACCAATGCAATGCCTGCCGTACGCCCATCACAGAAACCGATAAACTAAGCCCTAGCTATCAACAAGGCGTAAGCTGTATTCACTGTTACAACAAAATTACGCCCGACCAAAAAGCCCGCTTTATGGAGCGTGAAAAGCAAATGGAATTGGCCAGACAACGTGGTGAAGCGCATATTGGTTCTGATGCTGCAAAAATTCTGGCGACTAAGCGCGAAGCTAAATATTATCGGGAAAGCACTAACGGGTAACATAATAGAGGAGGTGTTTTTCATCTAACCTATTGTAAATGCTTGTTTGGGCATCCAACTTAGGCTGTCGAAATATAACCATTTGAAAGATAAAAGCGTTTCTGGTTTTTGGATATTGGAATATCAAAAACATACTGTCTATTTAATAGGTTATACCGTTTTTAAAATGCCAATAAGCAATACTCGAAAATTCAACAAAATGCGCCTATTTCGACAGCCTACATCCAACCCCAAACAAGCATCAAAAACTATTTAGCGTTCGATGACCTCAGCAATATTCAATTAGGGCGCATATATATTACACAACCCAGGACTTTCTAAAGCGCCCGGCGGATCACAAGCATCAACACAGCTCATCGAAATATTTGATTTCGTTTCTCCCGTTACCGGATCAACAAACGCTGCACCGCCATAGGTTCTTTGCTCCAATTGTGGCGCAACACAGCCAGAAGGCGTTTCACATTGCCCATCTTTGGCTTGGTAACCTTCACCACAACTTGGAATAGGCAGATAAAACTGTTCGGCTATAAACGTTAATCCTTGTCCCGCTGCTCCTTTATCTTTACGGTTACCGCCCTCTGCCAGCAATAGTTCCTTATTGGCAAGGATGTCATTAGCAACGCTGCGTCTTTTTTTCGATGCCTTAACTTGATCTAAATTGATACCGGATATGGCCAATGTTGAAGTACCGTTCAGCACATATTCATTGGCAAAAAAACACGGCGCAACAATACACACAATACCGTTATTTTTTAAACCGACAAAAGTCTTACCTTTTACATCGGAATTGGTTGCTGACTCATAAGCTGAACCGACCTTAAACTCACCAAATAAACCAAAGTCTTTGTGTTTTTTAGGCACAATCCAGCCATACAACAATACATCATTCTGAGAAACAGATGGGGGAACACCGATGGAACTCCAGTCTACTTTAGCGACATAACACTCAGCCCTGTAAATACGATCAGCACAGCGAGTATTATTTTTATTGACTTGCCTAACAAAAGCACCACCACACAAAGGTGAAGCACATTTACGATTATCTTGCCGAATTTTAAAATAACCTTGTTGATACAGGGCCACATCAGATATCAGCCTCTTTGCGATAAAACTATATTCCACTAAAGAGCCATCAAATGGACGATTATCTATTGCCCCTTTTATGCTAATTTCTTCGCCATTAAAATATCCCTGATAACCATTATCATAACTTTCAGTATGGGGCGCGGCATAAATTGTTCCATTTTTGTAATCTCCTGCTGTTTTAAGAAAACTAACCAACGCATCCGATGGAGTCGCCATCTTTACGTTAAAAAACTGTATCTTTCCAGCGTCTAATTTAACACTGAAATCGCCCATTAATTTTTCTTTAACAGGCACTAACTGATACGGATTACGCGCCGGTGTCATAGCCACTGTCCCACTCGTTATCTTAAAGTTATAAACCGTTTCTGCAGCACTGCTTGCACCAGGACTTAGAAATACAACACAAAAAATGCTCAACAACAAAAATCTTATTTTATTCATCACTCATTTCCCCTTAACACTATGACCATCCAGACAGTAAGACACACTTCCGACAACAGATGATAAAAGATATCGGCTAACGGTTAGCATAGTCAGCCTAATTGGGATAAGAATTAAATATTGTGAAAGTGTTCGATTTCAATCAAACAATTGAGACGCGCTGTGTGCGTCTCAATATAAGTAACCAAGTAGTGGAGGGAGATTACGCACCAAAGACAATTTACCTTGGACATCAACAGCAATTAAACATCTAAATTAGCAACATCCAAAGCATTTTTAACAATAAAATCACGTCGCGGCTCGACCACATCTCCCATTAATGTAGTGAATACTTCATCGGCTGCAATGGCATCTTCAATTCTAACCTGAAGTAACCGGCGATTATTGGAGTCTAGTGTCGTTTCCCACAACTGCTCGGGATTCATCTCACCCAAACCTTTATATCGTTGAATATGCTGACCTTTTTTTATTTCCTTCATCATCCATTCAAACGCCTGTTTAAAAGTGCTTACAGGTTGCTGCCTTTCCCCCATCCGCATAAAGGAATCGTCACCAAATAGCCCCTGGATATTTTGTGCAAACTGGGTAATTTTTTGATAATCTTTGCCTGCAAAGAAAGTTGACGGCAACATAAAGTTCGTTACGATACCATGCTGACGCTTATTAATAGTGGCAGAAAAATCATAAGCCGACTTGTAATCCAAGTGGACAGTAAATAGTGCATTGTTATCGGCTGCAGCTAATTGCTTCTCAAGCAAGACAAACCAAGCCGCCAGTTGTTGTTGGTCTTGTCTATGCGCATCAGTAATCAGCGCCATATAGGTTAGTTGCTCTAAAAATGCAGCATCGTATTTCCTGGACAAACGATTAATCATATTAACAACACCAATGAATTCGTTAGCCAGTTTTTCCAAACCCTGCCCCTGTATAGGTGGCGTTGTTTCATCGGTAAACAGCTGCGTTTTATCCAAAGCCAACTGAATCAAATATTCATTTAATTGAGCATCATCTTTCACGTAATGCTCCTGTTTGCCTTTTTTTACCTTATATAAAGGTGGCTGGGCAATATAAATATAACCTTTTTCGACAATTTCAGGCAACTGGCGGTAGAAAAAAGTTAATAACAGGGTTCTGATATGCGCACCATCGACATCAGCATCGGTCATGATGATAATACGGTGATAACGCAGTTTTTCTAAATTGTACTCGTCTTTACCGATACCACAGCCTAGAGCAGTGATTAATGTCCCTACCTCTTCTGAGGAAATCATTTTGTCAAAACGGGCTTTTTCCACATTAAGAATTTTCCCTTTTAACGGTAAGATCGCCTGAGTGCGTCGGTCACGGCCTTGTTTTGCAGAACCTCCTGCCGAATCCCCTTCCACTAAAAACAATTCAGATAATGCCGGATCTTTTTCCTGACAGTCAGCCAACTTGCCCGGCAACCCTGCAATATCCAGTGTTGTTTTGCGCCGCGTCATTTCTCTAGCTTTACGTGCCGCCTCTCTTGCGCGTGCCGCATCGACTATTTTACCGACAATTGCTTTAGCGATTTGTGGCTTTTCCAATAAAAACTCCTGTAACTTTTCATTCATTGTGGATTCGACTAGCGGCTTCACTTCCGAAGAAACCAGCTTATCTTTAGTTTGCGATGAAAATTTAGGATCAGGTACCTTAACCGAAAGCACAGCCGTCAAACCTTCCCGCGCATCGTCACCGGTCGTTTGTACTTTTTCTTTTTTAGCCAAGCCAGAAGATTCAATATATTGATTAATGGTGCGGGTTAACGCACCTCTGAATCCTGCCAAATGACTACCACCATCACGCTGTGGAATATTATTGGTATAACAAAATACGTTTTCCTGATATGAGTCATTCCATTGCATGGCAACTTCTACGGTTACACCTTCTTTTTCGGCAATAAAATAAAAAACATCTGGAAATAGCGGTGTTTTATTTTTATTAAGGTGGCTCACAAACGCACTGATACCGCCTTCAAATTCAAACACATCCTGCCTATCCGTGCGTTCATCTTCCACACTAATACGTACGCCTGAATTTAAAAATGACAGCTCCCGAAGACGCTTGGCTAAAATATCATAATGAAATTCAACATCAGAAAAAGTTTGCTTACTCGGCTTAAAGTTTATTAAAGTACCGCTTCCAGCTACAGCCCCTACGTCCGCCAACGGCGCAACAGGCACGCCCATAAGGTACTGTTGTGTATAGAGTCGCCCATTTTTACGCACTTCTAAATTCAATTCCTCTGATAATGCGTTGACAACAGAAACACCTACGCCGTGTAAACCACCAGAAACCTTGTACGCATTGTCATCAAATTTACCGCCAGCATGCAGCACGGTCATAATAACTTCAGCGGCAGAACGCCCTTCTTCTTCATGAATATCAACAGGGATTCCACGTCCATCATCAGAAACACTAACAGAACCATTTTGATGCACAATAACCTTAACTTCTTTACAGTACCCTGCCAATGCTTCGTCAATTGAGTTATCCACCACCTCAAACACCATGTGGTGTAAACCAGAACCATCATCGGTATCACCAATATACATCCCTGGGCGTTTCCTAACTGCGTCCAATCCTTTTAAAACCTGAATATTGGAACTATCGTACTGACCGTTATTATTACTCATGATTGTGTCTACTTTATCCTAATTAATAGTTAAATGTTCCACGTGGAACATTACACCGCTGTCACATTACCGTGTTCCACGTGGAACACTTTATAATTTTCAATACCGTTCAATGAACTAAAATCAGCCATTTCAATAGCCGTCATAAATACTTGACAATTCATACTGGCTAAATACCTTAATATTTTTTCCCTGTGTTTAATATCAAGTTCAGCGGCAAAATCATCAATAAGTACGCATGGGGGGTTACCGCCGTCATTAATAAGTAGCTGAACTTGCGCCAATAATAAGCTCATTACTATCAGTTTTAACTGGCCTCTTGACACATGATTTTTTGCTAACCTGCCATCAAAAAACACCTGAAAATCCCCCCTGTGCGGCCCACTATGTGTAAATCCATAGCGCAGATCTTTAGCTAAATCATCAGTCAGGGCTTGCGAAAAAGATATTGCCCCCTCCCATCCTGGGAGCAATTTAAGCTCTATCGAATCTATTCCAAGAAATTGTTGGCTGATTGCCATAAAAACAGGTTTTAGCTTATTCAAATATTGTTCACGAAAATCAGCAATCTCTACACCATAAGCAATTAGCTCATCACTCCATACATTGAGTTGATTGAGGGCACTTTTTTTCAACAACAAATTTCTGTATGCCAATGCTTTTTTAAAACGTCTCCACACCATTAAAAAAGAATCGTTGCTATTAAATACGCCCCAATCTAAAAACTCCCGTCTTATTTGGCCGCTCGCATCCAATAATTCATAACTTTTGGGATGAATCAACTGTAGTGGTAACGTATAGACCAAATCTGATCTTTTTTGTGTTATCCGATGATTAATCTGAATAACATTAGCTTTATCGGCTAGTCGCAAGCCCAAAGACAATGTATTGCCGTTGCTTTTTGCTATGATGCCCGCAATCGTTAACTGTTTTTCATCTACGCTGATAACTGATTTAATCAGCGGTGTACGGAAAGATCTGGCGCGGCCTAACAGAAAAATAGCCTCTAACAGCGCACTTTTTCCACTTCCATTATCACCATAAAAAAAATTTATTGTTGGTGAAAAGCTGATGGAAGCCTTACGAATATTCCTAACTGCGTAAATATCCAGCTTCAATAAAGCCATCAATACAGACTTAAAGTTTCATTGGCATCACAATAAATTTATAGCTTTGTGCATTCGGTTCTTCAATAAAACAGGTGTTAGCATTACTGGCAACAGTCAATACAGCAAGATCAGAGTCTAAATTTGCTAAAGCGTCTAATAAATATTGTGCGTTAAAGGAAATTGTTAAGGGGTCACCAGAATATTCAATAACCAGCTCTTCTTCAGCTTCTTCATGCTCAGGATTATGTGTGCTAATTTTTAGGCTATTCGCATCAAGGTCAAGCGTCACCCCCTTAAATTTTTCATTGGATAGTATCGCAACCCGAGTTAAGGCTTCTTTTAAGGTGTTTTTTTGTATTTGTAGCGAACTAAAAAACTGTTGTTGAAAAACCTTACTGAAATCAGGGTATTTCGAATCCACCAATTTTGCTGAAAAAATAATATTTTTATTAAAAATTCTGATGTTATTACTGGAAAATTCAATTTTTAACTCAGCATCCGGATCATCTAACAAACGGATTAATTCCAAAACACCTTTCCGTGGCAAAATAATACGCGCTTCAACGTCGGTATTTTGATCTAATTGATCTTCGTAAATTGCCAGTCGATGGCCATCTGACGCAACTAACTTCAGCATATTATTTGAAATATTTAATAACAGGCCATTTAAATAATACCTAACATCTTGATTTGCCATGCAAAACGTTGTCTTCTCTAATGCCCTTTTAAATTTCCCAGCATTAATAAAAAATTGATGCTCGAATACAGATTCAGAAAACTCAGGGTAATTATCGGCCGGCAAGCAACTTAAAGAAAAACGACTTTTATTGGAAGTTATTTTTACTTTATCGCCGCCGCCATCAAAAACAATTTGTGCGCCTTGTGGCAGTAACCGACAAATATCTAAAAATTTTCTAGCCGGTACAGTGACAGAACCTTGTAATTCACTAAAAATATTCGCAGTGACAATTAACTGAATTTCAAGATCAGTTCCTGTG
>NZ_FUKJ01000145.1 GCF_900163745.1 Crenothrix polyspora | reverse complement strand
AAATTTTACTTTATATTCATAACACTAGGTGCAGCCCAGCTATTTCCTGTATAAAAACAGAACGTTAAAAATATAATTTTTAATGGCAAATAAGTTGCTAGTCAATTGTATTGCTGATATTTTTTACAACTTTAGAGGGTATGTTATCTGGGGTTTTAAGAGAAAAGTATATTTTAAAATTAGAGAGTTAAGGTTTTTTCAGTGTGCGTTAAATGGGCTGCGTAGCTCAACTGGATAACCAGAACTATCGAGATTTTAAAATATTCCGCACCTGTCATCGCATTATGGCTGTTTCTGAAGACGGCAATGCGATAAACATAAAATTTCAAATTTGGGAGAGACCCTTGTCTACAAAGCACAAATTTCAAGACACTAAAGAAGCCGTTACCGTGAAAGACGACGTAAGTGCATTAAAAATAAAAGCCATGTCACAGAGCGATAAACGCTTGATGGAGCTTACCGAAAGCATACAGCGTGCGGAGCAAATTGAAATTTTTCAAGGGACTGCACTGTTTGTCGATAAGGATTCTGGCGAGTTTATCGGGCCTATTGCCGAAGGGACGATGGGCATCATCCTTTATGCGGGTTCGGCAAAAAAAATCAAGGAAGATGGCTTAAACAGTGCCGATGCGATTCGTATTCCGCGTTTGCTGCAACTGGATGAATTATTGAATTTCCATATCGCAGAAATTTCATATCACGAAGGTATTCAAGCCGAGAAAGCCGCCGATCTTTCCGGCCTGGGCGGTGCCAAGTGTATGCTGCGTCCTGGTAAGCCCAATTACCATGCGACAATTCCCGGCGGTGATCGCAGTCCTTGCTATGTCGGCTTTTACTTGTCGCCCAATGCAAAATACAGTTTGGCACTGGTATCGGAAAAACAGGCGTGGCCACTGGAATTTGCCAATTATTTGCATCAGGTGGGCTATGAGCCCAAAGATCTGTATGCGGAAATTAATCGCTTTACCAGTCTGGATATTCAAAATCGTGCCGTTGATAGAAGCGATACCCTAGAAACCTTGTTATATCTGCCAGACTTGCGCAAACGTAAACAAAAAACCAGAAAAGCGCACGAAGAAGCAGAAATTAACGCGCAACAATCGGCCAGCAAGTTACGCAGCCTGGGACGCAGCATTATAGAAGAAGCCTATACCCGAAAAGATATCGGCGGCTGGTGGTTTAATCTGCCGATCTGTCTGTACAGCTGGATGACCTCGGATATGGAGCGTTTGCTGACTGGCTTACTGGATGACGATACCACAGCTCCACATGACCCTAGCTCTGAAAATAATGCTACCTCGGATGCACGATTATTATCAAGCTGGCGTCCGATTACCTGGCTGTCTTTAGCGCGTACGCTCACTTTAGGCTTAAGCGCATTACATACCAAAGGGCTGATACACGGCGATCCGCGCCCTGCCAACATCATGGCCAAATTATCAGAAGAAGATGTGCTGTTACCGGATCATTTTCGCTGGATCGATGTCGGGTTAGGTTACGGCCACGTCAATGCCAATACCACCGAACCGGATGGCCGTATAACCCAAACACCACCCGCACCTTTAGGCGGCGGACGCGTAACGCCTTTTTATGCGCCGGAGCGGGTTGAATCCGTGGAATTTGAAGATGCGGATATGGTGCGTTTATCAAAACGTAGCGATGGTTATTACAAGCTGGAATTTCTCTGGAAACGCCGTACTTACGAAGAGCCGGTGTCGTTATTACTGAAAGATTCGCGTGGCAAACCGCTACGCGAACTGGGCAAGCTGGGCAAAGGCGACCGTATTCAACTGCGCGAATTTATTTTTGATGTTGAACGTGTGGAAGCCGACCATGTTGTTGTATCACGCATTTATGAAGTGGTGCTGGATCGGGTATTGATTGAACACAAAGAAACCGAAAATGAAATCAGTATCATCAGCAAGCTGCAAAATGTTGCCATTTCCAGGTATCGCGTGTTCAAACAATGGAGCCAGGCCACCGATGTGTTCGGGCTGGGCATTTTAGTCCTGTACATGTTTTTTATCCGTGGTCTGTATTTAAGAAAGCAGTATTTAAACAAAGAGAGCCCATCCAGCAATCACAGTGAATTTTATCTGGAAAAGTCCAGTCGTGAACGTATTTTCCACGAATTGTCGACATTAATCCGTAGCCAAATTTTCCTTAATGGCTTTATCGCTGCCATCAAGGAGCGTGGTAAATACACTAACAAAAGCCAGCTCTGGCAAAAAGATGTCCTCATGCCCTTGGCGCACGACTATAAGCGCGAAGATTTCACCGCCAAGACCAATCCAGCCCATCCGGAACGCATTCAACAAATTGTCGATCACGTATTGACGATGGATGCCAATTTTACAACGGTGTTAATGGGCGCTAACCGTAACAATGGTTTATTTGTTTTAATCATTTATTTTTGTCTGTCTTGTGTGTGGCGACGTGATGAGGTGTCTGACTTGCTGGCATCGGAATTTCCTTTTGAGCCGTATTGTGATTCACGGGAAATTATTACCGACAAAGAAAATCGTTCTAAGCCCGCACGCAGAGCCAGGGAAGATTTGGAATTGTTATGCGAGCTGATTAATGCCGCACAGATTAATGAAGACATTAGCAGTGATGAATTGGGCAACTATTCTTCCGAAGTTATTTTGCGCTCCCGTAATGACCAGATGCAAATTGCTCTGGAAAATGCACAAAAATCAAAGCGTGAGGTACAAGACAAAGAAACGAAAATCAATAGCATGGAGCAATTACTGGCCGAATTTGCAGAATCGGTACGCCTAAAAGATATGAGTATTGACGAATTTAAGGATCAAACCGAAAAATTGCAGCAAGACCAGCAAAAGCAAAAGGACAGGATTCGCGAAGAAGAAAAGAAAGCACGACATTTGGAAACAGAAAATAAACGTCTGCAGGACATGCTGACTCGCTCACAAGAGCAATTAAATCGCAGTATTTTCCGCATTTTCAAAAACGAGCCTGGCCCTAAGCCGTAACCCAACCCATTGCAGAGTAAAATGCGTTCGTTAAGCGGGAAGTTAGCCTTGCCAAAATCCCTCTACAGTTTATTCAATTGCTTTATTCATGCCGGTAGCGTTTGGGCGATCTGGCTTTAATGCCAGTACGATTAAAGCCAGCATACAAAAAGCAGTCCCTGTGTAAAACGTATTTGCCGCGCCAAACCGATCCCAGACGAACCCCGCCAATCCGCTGGCAACCAACATGGCTAGGCCGCTCATGAGGTTGAAAAACCCATAAGCGGTTCCACGCAAGTCCGCTGGCGCGGTATCGGCGACCATGGCCGCAAGCAATCCTTGCGTCATGCCCATGTGGATACCCCATAGTGCAACCCCTACCAGAACAGTACTCCAGTGATTGCTCTGAGCCAAGACCAGATCGGCGACAATCAACACGATTAGGCCGGATACGAGTAGCCAGGAATGTTGAACTTTGTCGGAAAGCTTACCAAATGGATACGCTGAAACTGCATAGATCAAGTTCATCGCCACCATTACCAACGGTGTCAGTGCGATAGGGATACCTGCCTGTAGTCCGCGCAACACTAGAAATGCGTCGCTAAAACGCGCCAGCATAAAAATTGCGCCAATGGTTACCACCCACCAATAGGATGTGGTCAGGCGGTGCAGGTTTTTCCGCTGGATTGGATTAATTCTTTGTTCAGATTGGGAACGCTCCGGTTCTTGAATCCCGAAAAAAAGCAGAATGACGGCAAGTACTCCTGGGATGACGGCCACCCAGAAGACCGCTCTAAAATCGTTAGCCCAAAGCAGCATTAATGCAACGGCCAGCAAGGGTCCCAGAAAAGCGCCCACGGTATCCAGTGATTGGCGCAGGCCAAAAGCAGCGCCCCGTAAATGCGGCGGTGTAATATCAGCGACTAGCGCATCGCGTGGCGCTCCACGCACACCTTTTCCTATTCTGTCGAGTAAACGAGCGGTCAGCACCATCCCGCTACTGGAGGCCAGGGCAAACAATGGCTTGGTCAACGCCCCCAGTGCATAACCAAATACAGCAAGATTTTTGCGTTTGCCGATATGGTCGCTCAAAATGCCTGAAAATACTTTCACGATTAATGCGATGGATTCCGCCAAGCCTTCAATAATGCCAACGGCAAATACACTGGTGCCGAGTGTCGTTACCATGAACAGGGGAAGCAGGCTATGAATCATCTCTGATGAGATATCCATTAACATGCTGACGAAGCCGAGTACCCAAATACCTGATGGAATCTGACGCAGTGTCTTACCGTATACTGCCATTGTGCTTAACCCTAATGATGGTGATTATGGTGATGGTGCATTGGCTTCGTTACGGTCAGAGAGCAGGCGTGATCGGTTGTACCCAGCTCAATTTGCAGGGTACTGTGATGAACAGAGTAGCGTTCTTTAAGCGTGCGTACACAATCATCCATAAAGGCATCGCCAGGGTGACCGTTGGGCATAACCAGATGTACTGTCAGCGCATTTTCGGTGGTGCTCAAGCCCCAAATATGTAAATCATGAATGTCTGTTACACCCTCTAATTGGCTCAGATAGGCATTAATTGCCGAGGCATCAATCTGCGCAGGTACAGCGCTCAAGGCGAGTTGCAGAGCATCACGTAACAAACCCCATGTCCCTATTACGATCACGGCCACGATAATCAGGCTAATAATCGGATCGAGCAAGTACCACTCGGTATACAGCATAACGAGTCCTGTAATCACCACGGCGAGCGATACCGCTGTATCTGCTAACATGTGCAGGTAAGCACCGCGAATGTTTAAATCCTCTTTACTGCCTTTCATCAACAGTATCGCTGACAACCCATTGATGACGATGCCAATCGCAGCCACTATTGATACCGTTAGACCCGCTACCGCAGGGGGTTGTGAAAAACGATGAGCCGCTTCCCATGCCATCGCCCCGCAAGCCACCAGAAGCAACATGGCGTTAGCAAGTGCGGCCAGAATCGATGTGCTGCGCAGTCCATAGGTGTAACGTTTATTGGGCTGCTTACGCGCTAAAATAACAGCGCCCCAGGCTAGCAGAAGCCCCAGGACATCGGAGAGATTGTGTCCCGCATCGGCGATTAATGCTGTTGAATTGGCGAGGAGTCCGTAAACAAACTCAACACCCACAAACACCAAATTTAAAAAGATGGTGATTACAAAAGTTCGCTCTAATTTCATACATTTCCTGTGAGCTTTTACTTTCCAAACATTTATTTAATCACTTCAGTCTCTCCTATGAGCACCATGCGTGACAACCATCTAATTATTAATGATTTTTTCAATATTAATGATCGTTAAGTTGCCATGCAGCGCATTGGAGAGATCGAAGTATGTACCTTATTATTTGTAATGGTCAAGAAAATTTACATAATTTCACTGATTTTTTTTATGGGTATTTGTCATAAGATACAAAATGTTAGCGCTATAGCGGCTTATCCTATTGCTTAGCCTTATCTTGATCTGGATTGGAATCAATATGAAGCCACCCAAAAACATATTGCTAATATTTAAAAAAATATTTTAAAATCAATCTATTAAATCATAATAAGCTTGATTTTATGCTAAAAAATTAACAAATAATTAGACTAATATGTCACACAGCCGTTATATAATGCCGAGCTAGCAAGCAACCCGTACACATTGACAGGGAGAGTAACAATTATTAAACCATCCGTTACAAAAAATGCCAGTTCACCTTGCACAGTGGCTGTAATTGGTGGTGGACCTGCGGGTTTAATGGCAGCGGAAGTGTTGAGCAGCAGCAACTTTAAGGTTGATGTTTATGATGCCATGCCATCAGTAGGCCGCAAGTTTTTGTTGGCAGGCAAAGGTGGCATGAACCTGACCCACTCCGAGCCCTTCAATGTATTTCTGTCTCGTTATGAACCCTATTCAGCCAATTTAAAACCCTTGCTTGATGACTTTAATCCTGATGCTGTGCGGCACTGGGCGCATGATCTGGGCATAGACACTTTCGTTGGTTCGTCTGGTCGCGTGTTTCCCAAAGATATGAAAGCTGCGCCGTTATTACGGGCCTGGCTGCATCGATTACGTGCGGCAGGCATCAGTTTTCATAGTCGTCACCAATGGCTAGGCTGGGTTGACAATAACCCCAAGCAACTGCGCTTTCAAACGCCAGACGGTGAACGTCAGATTTATGTCGATGCCGTCATACTCGCATTGGGCGGTGGTAGCTGGGAAAAACTGGGTTCAACCGGCGCATGGGTTCAACTACTCATAGATCAGGGTGTTAGCGTAAACACACTAAAGCCGGCAAACTGCGGCTTTAACGTTAACTGGAGTCCGTATTTTCGTGAGCATTTTGCAGGGCAACCGGTAAAAAATGTGCGATTGTCTTTGCCTTGCCCAGAAGGGCAGGGGTTTAATCAGGCCGGAGAATTCGTCATTACTGAAAACGGTGTGGAAGGCGGAGCGATTTATGCGCTGTCTGCGTTGGCGCGTGAGAACATTGCGGCACAAGGTTGCGCAGAAATTCATATTGATCTAGCGCCGGATAGAAGCGTAGCGTTTCTAATGGGTAGACTCGCACAGCCGCGCGGCAAACAATCACTGAGCAATTATTTACGCAAACGTTTGCATTTGGACACCATCAAAATTGCTTTACTGCGCGAAATAGTGAACCTTGCCGATTTCGATGATCCTGCTACGCTTTGCAGTGCCATCAAAAAACTACCGATTCACCTTGTTACCACAAGACCTATCGATGAAGCCATCAGCACTGCCGGAGGCATAAACTTTGAAGCATTAGACAAACAACTCATGATACGCAGCTTGCCCGGTGTTTTTTGCGCCGGTGAAATGCTGGATTGGGAAGCACCGACCGGCGGCTATCTGCTAACCGCCTGTTTTGCCAGCGGACGTGCCGCAGGTTTGGGTGCATCAACATGGTTACACTCGCAATAATACTTAATCTAGGAAAAAAAATGCCCCTAGCAAAACTTTTACAGCTATCAGTGATATTAACAGCACAGGTAAAAGCACGATGAAAACCCCAAAAAGAATGGAACCGCTGGTGCGTGATGGACTTATTACCGAAGTCTTGCGCCCCTTAAAAAGTGGCAAAGAAGCCGAAGTGTATGTGGTGGTATCAGAAGGTGAAATCCGCTGCGCCAAAGTCTATAAAGAAGCCAATAAACGTGGTTTTCATAAACAGGCGCTGTACCAGGAAGGCCGAAAAGTACGCAGCAGCCGCCAAGCCCGCGCTATGGAAAAAAGCACCAGTTATGGCCGCAAACAGCAGGAAGCCGCCTGGCAAACTGCGGAAGTTGATGCACTTTATCGCCTTGCCGCCGTTGATGTGCGCGTACCGAAGCCTTACAATTTCGTTGAAGGCGTGTTGTTAATGGAGCTGATCACCGATGCAAACGGTGCGGCCGCACCAAGGCTCAACGATCTGGAATTAACCACCGAACAGGCGCTTGAATATCACAAAATTTTAGTCACCGAAGTGGTAAAAATGCTCTGTGCTGGCATTATTCACGGTGATCTTTCCGAATACAACATCCTTGTTGATGAGCATGGACCGGTGATTATTGACCTGCCACAAGCGGTAGATGCCGCAGCTAACAATAATGCTGCCAAAATGCTAGAGCGTGATGTTGACAATCTGGCCGCTTATTTTGGCCGTTTTGCGCCTGTGCTGCTGAAGACACAATACGGTAAGGAAATCTGGAAATTGTATGAATCTGGCAGTCTGCATCCCGCTGTTGAACTCACTGGCCACTTCAAAAGCAGCACCCACAAAGCCGATGTCAAAAGCATTATGCGCGAAATTAACGACGTGCGTGAAGAGGCGATGTTACGTAAAGAACGTCTGAACCCAACGCCGGTCAATCCCAATAAAAGACCTTATGATTGATTTGGCAACTGTGTGACGTTTGTTCAATAACAAAATTTTGTCCACGGAAACCAAAAGTAGGCGCTTTTAAGCAGCACGGAAGGCACAAAAAATTTTAGGAAATGAACATCACCGTATCATGTATTTAAAGTTTTCCGTGTTTTTTGTGTTTTCCGTGGACAATAACAATTAAGTAGCATCCGAAATATTGCCTGGAAGAAACATGCTAGACAAACAAATTGCTTTTAGCCGGCTCGATACGGCATTTGCGCGTTTCCTAAGTCAACGTTCGGTTTTAATCGACGACCAGCAACGCGCATTTGAAGGCTTGGCCAAACTTGTTTCCTACCATCAGAGCCAAGGCCATAACTGTATTCGTATCAATAACGAACACAAGGTGTTAGCCTTGGCCTCTGGACTGGCAACGTTAGCCAATCAGCCAAATACGCCATCACCCTTGGTTGTCGAACAAGATCGGCTGTATTTACATCGCTACTGGCATTACGAAAACCGTTTGGCGATAAAAATCCAGGCCATGACGCACACCCGTCAGCCGCCACAACAATTAGACGATGCGCTTGATCGTTACTTTACTCCGTCAGAAGAAGTGGATTGGCAACGGGAAGCGGCAAAAATAGCCATCACGCAATCCTTCAGTATTATTACCGGCGGCCCTGGCACAGGCAAAACCACCACAGTGGTTAAAATTTTGGCCCTGTTACAAGAATTGGCCGACCGCCCTCTGCACATTGCTTTAGCAGCACCCACTGGCAAAGCTGCCATGCGCTTGCAAGAATCCATCGGCGCGAATAAAACTGCCTTACCGTGTTCTGATGCGATAAGGCAACTAATCCCGGAAACCGTCACCACGCTACATCGCTTACTGGGTGCAAAACCACCCTCGCCGTATTTTCGCCATGACGCTGACAATCCTTTAGCGCACGATCTGATCGTGGTTGATGAAGCCTCGATGGTTGATTTGGCCTTAATGAGTAAGCTGCTGGATGCCTTAAAAGTCGGAGCACGATTGATTTTATTGGGTGATCAGGATCAACTGGCTTCGGTGGAGTCGGGTGCGGTATTGACTGATTTAACTGCCGCCTTGCCATTGCATACGCTTGAACTGAAAAAATCACATCGTTTTGGTGGCATCATCAAAGAATTTTCTGTCGCGGTTAATCAGCAGCAACCGGAAATAGCGTGGCAATGTCTGCACACAGAGGATGAAATAGTATCGCTATTATCGTCGGATTTAATCAGCTACATTGCAGAGCAGCAGTTAGCGTATTTATCGTTGGTTAAAAACGGGGCAAATTTTACTGATATTTACCGTGTCTTCAATCGGTTTCAGGTACTGTGTTCAAATCATCAGGGCAAAAAAGGCGTTACTGACATCAATTATCGGGTCGAACAAAAATTATTTGCCCAAAAGCACATACAGTTATCGGGGCAATGGTACGCAGGGCGACCAGTGATGATTACGCAAAACAATGCTGCATTGCATCTGTACAACGGCGACATTGGCCTGTGCCTGCCTGATAAAGACCAAAACAACAAACTGATGGTGTTTTTTCAGGATGCCAGCGGCCAGATCAAAAAACAGTTACCATCGCGCTTGCCGGTGTGCGAAACCGTGTTTGCGATGACTATTCATAAAAGCCAGGGTTCTGAGTTTGAAGATGTGTTGCTGGTGTTACCTGAGAGCATCAATCCGGTGTTAACTAAAGAGCTGTTATACACCGGCATAACCCGCGCAAAAAAAACTATTAAACTGGCAGCAAGTAAAGCGGTTTTTGTAGCGACAGTAACACAAAAAATTGAACGTGTTACCGGTTTGATTGATAAATTCCTTTAGGATCATATTGGGTTACGAAAAGCGTGCAATCAAACCTACAGCATTTGTCCCGCCTTAAGTGGAAGGCCAACGCCTACGTTGGCCATGACACTTTTTGGGAATACCAGTGAAAGACAGCAGCCTTTACCGGGCTCCGAAACCACAGTGATGTGACCTTTGAACAATGATGTGACGATATTGCTGACTATCGCCATCCCCAAGCCAGTACCACCCTTGTTGCGGCCAGTGGTAAAAAAAGGTTCGAAAATCTTATTCAGGTTTTCAGCAGGTATGCCCTGTCCGTAATCCCGAACGGTGATCCCAAACTGGTCGCCTTCATCAAAAACACTCATGTCCACAGCGCCACCTTGCCCGTTTGGATAAGCGTAACGTTCGGCGTTTTGTAACAGGTTCATAATCACTTGGGTCAGATGGCCTGGATAACCGAACCATTGTCCCGTTCCGTGTAGGTGCGTGGTGTCCAGGGTGATGATGAGTTTAGCTTGGCGGGCGTTGATTTTGAACAAGTCCACGCAATCTTGTAGCAATTGCGGCAGTTCCACTGTCTCTTGTTGGTCTGATGCCTGTGCAACGGATATTTTTTTAAAGCTTTCGACCAATTTGTGCGCCCGCAAGACATTGCTTTTCAACAAGGTTGAAGA
>NZ_FUKJ01000166.1 GCF_900163745.1 Crenothrix polyspora | reverse complement strand
GACGACGTGCATCGTTGTCCCATTTGCTGGGGTAGTCTGTGGGGTAGTGCGAATATTTACGTTTTTTGTTTTGTAAGTCATTGATTCTTCGTTTGCCTGCGTAACATCAGTTACCCAGATAGTCTCAGTGTGTGGATAAATCGTTACCTCCCCGTTGCTCAACTTATTTCGTGAATCAAAGCTGAAATTATTTATCTGAAAGTCTACAAATAAGCCTTTTTGTGCAAACAATTCATGCAAAGATGATGGTATCATTAGATTATGAGTTTGTGAAAACTAATAAAAAGTTTACAATTAACCCATTTTTTAGGTACACATTTACATCAATGGTTATAACTAAGGTGTTGGCGTAGAACATTTTTTATGATCGGATGGTATAAATAACATCAGGGCAATATGAGTAGATTTAAGCATTTTTTGGTTTTTTTTCTGATACCGTTGTTATCGGTCAGTTTGTTTTCAATAGGCATAAGCCAGGCTGCTGCCTTGACTAAGCAAACGTCCAGTGTTTATAAGGTGGAACGGGTTTTTAATGCCATCAATCGTTCTAAAATTGCCAACACCGGAGCACTTATACTCGAAGCCGGTCATGCTTACGTATTGGTTGAAGCGACATTGTCAGAAAAAAAAGCCATTGCCCAGCTTGGCTTTTCTATTGCTCCGCCAACCCAGGATGAAGGCAAATTACTGGCATCTCTGGCTACCGATTCAGCTTATCATGATTATGCAGAAATGGTGGCCGAGATCCAGCAGGCTGAGATCGATCATCCGGCTATTTTTAAGCTGTTTAATTTAGGCCTCTCGGCAGAGGGTCGTACTATATGGGCAGGTAAGATATCCGATAAGGTTGAAAAAGATGAGCCTGAACCCGAAGTATTGTTAGCGCACCATCAACATGCGCGTGAGCATCTGACGGTAGAGCAGGCCTTATACACCTTAAAAATGTTAACCCGTGAATACGGCGTTAACCAGCAAATTACGCGTTTGGTCAACGACCGGGAAATCTGGATTATTTTTGATATGAATCCCGATGGCGGCGAATATGATACCGCTACCGGAAGTTATCGATCCTGGCGCAAAAATCGCCAACTCAATGCCAAGTCCAAGGCACTCGGTAGTGATTTGAATCGTAATTGGGATTATGTGTGGGGATGCTGTGACGGCAGTAAAGCTGTTCCCAGTAGTCCAACCTATCACGGTGATACTGGTTTTTCGGCACCAGAAACCAAGGTGGTGCGTGATTTCGTTAATAGCCGCGTACTGAATGGCAAACAGCAAATCAAGGTGGCTATTGATTTCCACAGTTATTCAGAACTGATTTTGTGGCCGTACAGTTACACGTTGGCCGATGTGCCTGTCGACATGACGAAAGACGATCATGATGTATTGGTGGCGATGGGCAAGAAAATGGCCAAGCTAAATGGCTACGCCCCCAAACAGTGGAGTGATATGTATATTGCCGACGGTACCCTGAACGACTGGTTATACGGCGTACACGGCATTCTTAATTACACTTTTGAAATGGCACCGAAAACACAAGCCCAAGGCGGGTTTTATCCATCTGATGATGTTATTCCTAAAGAAACCGCGCGTAATCGTGCCGCTATTTTGTATTTAATGGCTCAGGCGGCTTGTCCGTACAGCGAAATTGGCAAGAAAGCGCAGTATTGCGATACGGTCACCACCGGTTTTTACAGCCCTGGCGATGATGCTGCCGTATCCCGCGATGCGGGTGATAATAATGGTTATGACATTAGCCCCATTAATGCCTATTCGCATCAAAAAGTAAGCGCTATTGATATAAACAGTGGCACAGGCAAGGGGCTGACGTGTGACGACAAAGGCAAAGACCGGCATGATTTTTATGATTATTTTATCAATATTCCTAAAGAAGCAAAAATTAAAGGCATCGAGGTAAAGCTGTATGCCAAAGCCGACAGTGCCCTCGACCAACCTCATATTTGTACGCAATTATCCTGGGATGGTGGACAAACATGGACTGCGCCCAAGCTTACCAGTACGTTAACAACCAGCCTTCAAGCCTACACGTTAGGGGGTATTTTGGATACCTGGGGGCGAACCTGGACTTCGAATGATTTGGCTAATAATAATTTTAAAGTGCGTTTGACGAATGTGGCCGGTTCGCCATTACGCGATTTCTCGCTGGATTGGTTAGCCGTTAGGGTCAAATATTAATAGGCCTGTTGCTTTTAGGACGGTCGATAAGATTTAACGGTATGCCCTGAACAGGTTCAGGGCGTATGGTTAAGGCGCTAAAGTCAATAGTATTGTCCTATTTTCTCACCCAGCTTAACCACTTCACCGGCGATTAGACCCTCACGCCATTGCGCTGCGTCTTTGCCAAATAATACAATAATTGTAGAACCCATGTTGAACCGTCCCAGTTCCTCGCCTATATTGAGTGTTACTGGCTTATCGTTATACTGCCATGTTTGAACACTGGTGGCGCTGGGCGGCGTAACCTCGCCGTGCCAAACAGTTTCTATGCTGCACACAAAGATAGCACCTACCATAACCAAAGCCATCGGCCCTGCGGCAGTATCAAAAATAGCGACTACGCGCTCATTTCTGGCAAACAAGCCCGGCACATTGTTAGCCGTTACTGTATTCACACTGAATAAACGTCCTGGCACATGCACCATCTCGCGCAGCGTACCGGTGGTTGGCATGTGCATCCTGTGATAATCTTTCGGTGCTAGGTAAATGGTACTGAACACGCCGTTATTAAACGGTGCGGCACGTTCTGCGCTACCGCCTAACAGATCGGTAGCCGTAAAACTTTTACCCTTGGCCTGAAAAATATTGCCATCGGTAATCGCCCCCGCCTGACTAATCGCACCATCAGCAGGACTGGCGATGGCATTAGGTTCATTGGTAACAGGCCGTAACCCAGGCTTAAGTTCACGGGTAAAAAAATGGTTAAAGCTCTTAAAGGCTCTGATGTCTTCTATCATTGATTCGGCCATGTTAACGCCGTAATGCTTGATAATCTGCGTAATGAACAGTGTCTTAATAAAGGTATTTTCTGAACGTGACACCTTCCGCATCATGCTTGATAAAAAATGATGCGGCAGGATATATTGCGGTAAAGTCGCAAGGGCTTCTTTAAAAGTCATAACGTAGGCAGGGTTGTGTTGAGGTTAAGATAACCGATCATTCCCCTTTGAAAAAGAGGAGTTTAGTAGCCAATTGCATAAAGGGAGATTTTTTAAAATCCCCCTCAATCCCCCTTTTTCAAAGGGGAGGTAAACACATATATGAGTTAAGGCAGATTAACAAGCTGTGGCGCTTGCCAGTCAGGATTTTTGTGTTCGACAATCACCGTTGTATAAACGCCGCCACGCACGTTAAATTCAGCGCGAATACGCATAAAATTGGGGCTAATGGCCGCAACGATGTCATTCAGAATTTCGTTGGTAACGGCTTCGTGAAAAGCACCTTGCTCACGAAACGCCCACATATAGAGTTTAAGTGATTTTAATTCCACACACAGAGCACCTGGAACATACTCGATGATGAACGTGGCAAAATCCGGTTGGCCGGTTTTAGGGCACAAGCAGGTAAATTCAGGCAAGGTCATACGTATCGTATAATCACGGCCGGGCTGTGGGTTGGGGAAGGTTTCCAGCGCTTTGCTTGGGGTTGTTGTCATGTTGAATGTTGCAAAAAGTATATAAAAAATAAAAAGTCGACCAAATACCGCTAAAATAGTAAATGTTTTCGTAACCGTTCAGTCCCCCTCTTTGAAAAAGAGGGGTTAGGGGGAGATTTTTAAAATAAATCCCCCTACAATCCCCCTTTTTCAAAGGGGGAGGTGAGCACATACATGTTTTCTTTGAGTATAGGGATATTCTACCAGTTATGAAACTGGAAAAAATCAAACTTTCAGGTTTTAAGTCGTTCGTCGATCCGACAACCATCCCGATTAAAGGGAATTTAACCGCTATTGTCGGCCCCAATGGCTGCGGCAAATCTAACATTATTGATGCCGTGCGCTGGGTGATGGGCGAGAGTTCCGCCAAGCATTTGCGTGGCGGCAGTATGGCGGATGTTATCTTTAATGGCTCATCCGGTCGAAAGCCGGTGAGTACCGCTTCGGTTGAACTGATTTTCGATAACAGCGAAGGCAAGCTCGGCGGCGAATATGCCCAATATGACAGCATCGCTATCCGTAGGCAAGTCAGTCGTGATGGATTGTCGTCTTATATGCTCAACGGCTCGCGTTGTCGGCGCAAAGATATTACCGATTTATTTTTGGGCACCGGTTTAGGCTCACGCAGTTACGCCATTATTGAGCAAGGCACGATCTCCCGTATGGTGGAAGCCAAGCCGGAAGAATTGCGCATGCATATCGAAGAAGCGGCGGGCATCTCCAAATACAAAGAACGGCGCGGTGAAACCGAAACCCGCATGAAGCAAACGCGGGAAAATCTTGAACGCCTGGATGACGTGCGTGATGAAGTCGACAAACAATGTAAACACCTGCAAAAACAAGCCGAAAAAGCCGAAAAATATACCGGACTCAAACAGCAAGAGCGTCAGTTCAGGCTGGAATTGCTGGCGATGCGCTGGAATACCTACCACATTGCTGCCACGCAACTGGATACCCTGCTACAGGCTGTCGCGACCGAACACAACCGGCTGTTTGTGGAACGGCGTGCCCTGGAGAGCGGCATAGAAAGCAAACGCAGCGAACATAAAGCCCAGCAACAGCAGTTCAGTCAAGCGCAAGAAGCGTATTACGCCGTCGTTACCGAAGTCAGTACGCTGGAACAAACGATTAAGCATAACGAAACCAGCCATCAAGAAACGCTGGCTGAAATCAGCCGTAGCCAGCAACAGCAAGCCCACGCCGCCGATCAGTTGGAAGCGGACATGGAAGCGTTGGAGAATATCAAATACGATCTGCTCGCCGCTGAAGAAGCGTTGTTGATTGCACAAGCTACCCAAGAAGAAGCTTTGCATATCCAGCAAGATTCGCAACAAAAACGCAGTATTTGGCAAGCGCAATGGGAAGCCTACCGCACCGAAAGCGCCAAATATAAAGAGCAAACCGAAGTGCATCGGGTAAAAATTAGCCAACTGGACAACCAAAGCCGACAGTTACAAAACCGTCTGGACAAATTGCACTCAGAGCGCGATGACCTCAACCGTCAACATGGCCAAAACGATCTGGAAGCCTTGCAAGACAGCATTGAACAAATGACCGGGGAGCGCGAAGCACTGCACAGCCAGCTGGAAACATTGCTGGAGCAAATCCGCGACCAACGTGGGCAAGCCAAGCAGTTACATAATCAATTGCACGGGCAACGCTCAGAAATCCACAGCATACAGGGTAAGATCACCGCGCTGGAATTACTCCAGCAACATGCAATGGGGAAAGATAACCAACAAATGGGCGCGTGGCTGGCTTCTGTTCAGTTGAGCGATCATCAACGGTTGGCCGAATTTTTAGAAGTCGAATCCGGCTGGGAGTCGGCGGTGGAAACGGTGTTGGGCAGTTATCTGGAAGCGATATGTCTGGACGATGCCGAACCGATTATTGCTGCCTTAAGTCGCTTAGCCGACGAATCGTTAACTTTATTTGAAACTCACAAGTCCTCTCCAGAGTACCCCGAAGGGCATAAAGGAGAGGGTTGGGTGAGGGGAAATAATAAGGAAAAAAGCCTATCTAATCTCCCTCATCCCAACCTTCTCCCTAAGGGAGAAGGAGACCGTATCCTTAAATCAACAGTCGAACCACAGCCGCAAATTCAGTTACAGGATAAAATCACCGCGCCGTGGAATTTAAGCGCATTGCTGTCGGGCGTGTACTGTGCGACGAACCATGACAAGGCACGTCAGTTATCAACACAGCTAAAAGCCCATGAATCGGTGATTACACCCGATGGAACCTGGTTTGGTTCCGGTTGGATAAAAATCATCCGTGCCCAGGACAGCAAGACCGGTATCTTGCAACGGGAAAAAGAATTGCGTTCGCTAAAACAGCGTTACGAAATCCTAGGCAGCGACATAGCCGCCTGCGAAGGACAACTGGACAGTACTGAAACTGCACTAAAAAACGCCGAACTTAGTCGTGAAGCCAGTCAGCAGCGGCACAATAGCTTAAATGCGGAGTTGTCGCTTAAATCTGCCGAGTTTAGTGCGGTGACGGCCAAAGCCGAACAGCAACAAGGCCGTTTGAAGCAGATCAACCACGAGCTGGATGACATCAATCAGGAATTGTCTGAAAACGCCGAAGTCATTGCCGAATCACAGCTTTTGCAAGACGAAGCTGAGCAGGTCATGGCTGAACAGGATGAAAAACGACAGCATCTGGAAGCTTTAAGCCAAACCTTGCAAGCCCAGCAGCACTCCACCGAGCAAATCGTCAACGAAACCCAGCAGCAGTTTTACAGCATCAAAGCGCAAATCGAAGCATTGCGTTCTGCCGAAACCTTAACCCAAAAACAAATCGAGCGTTTACAGGTTCAGCAGCAACAAACCAGGCAACGTATCAGGGAGCTGGAACAAAAAAGTCAGCATACCAACACGCCACGCGATGATGAAAAGCAGCAACTCACCCAGCGACTTATCGACAAGAATCAGCTGGAAAACCAGGTAAGCCAACAGCGCAGTTTGCAAGCCGAAAGTGAAACGCAGATTGTAGCCTTGGCGAGTGAGCAATCACGTACAGAAAAAGCGCTTGAAAAACAAAAAGAAAAGCTGGATCATCTGCGTTTTGAATTGCAGGAAAACAAGGTTCGTCAGCAAACCGTCAATGAACAGCTCAAAGAAATTGATGCCGATATTGAGCAGGTATTGAGTACCTTGCCGGAAAGCGCCGAAGAATCAGGATGGAAACGAAAGGTTGATGAATTAACCGCGCAAATTGAACGCTTGGGTACAATAAATCTTACCGCCATCGAAGAATACAAAACCCACTTTGAGCGTATGAACTTTCTCAATGAACAACATGCGGATTTAGTTGAAGCATTGCACACGTTAGATCAGGCCATCAGTAAAATTGATAAAGAAAGTAGGCTGCGTTTTAAGGAAACATTCGATAAAATAAACGCTGGCCTACAGGAAAAGTTCCCTAAACTGTTTGGCGGTGGCCAGGCTTATCTGGAATTAACCGATCAGGATATGCTGGAATCTGGCGTTAACATCATCGCCAGGCCGCCAGGCAAGCGCAATAGTTCTATCCATTTGCTATCCGGTGGTGAAAAAGCACTAACGGCAGTCGCGCTAGTGTTCTCAATTTTTGAACTCAACCCTGCGCCGTTTTGTCTGCTGGATGAAGTCGATGCGCCGCTGGATGATGCCAATGTGGGGCGGTTTTCTAAGATGGTTGAAGAGATGTCGGAATCTGTCCAGTTTTTATATATTTCCCATAATAAAGTCACTATGGAAATTGCAAAACAACTGGCAGGTGTTACTATGAAGGAGCCGGGCGTGTCCCGGATGGTCGCTGTTGATATTGAAGAAGCAGTCAGTCTTGCGGAAATCTAAATGGATAAAGAAATATTGAGAATTGTAATTATTGCCTCCGGTTTACTGGTTATGATGGCGATGCTGTTGTGGGGTTATTTAAGGAGTCGACGCTCATCAGATAACTTCAAGCTTTTTGATGGCGAAAGAGATATCGGGCCTCTCAAAGAATCGCTAAAGCTGCATCCTGAACACGATGATTTTGATGTTGTGCCATTATCACCTAGCAGGCCGATTGCCAAGCAAAATACCGCGACCAGCCCAGCCAATAAGCCACAGAGCCAGGCGAAACCCAAGCAACCGGCTGAGAAGACACCCCTTAAAGTCGTGCAGCCACCCGTACCGGTAGTTGAGCAAGATGATGACTTTGATATTGATTTTGATTATGAGCCGCTTGATCTTGATCCTAAGCCACGCGCAGCACTGCCTGCTATTATTCAATTTAGTATCGTTGCTAATGCGGATCAGGGCTTTAATGGCGTGGATTTGTTTGAGGCATTTGAATCGGCGGGACTGCATTATGGTTCGCTGAAAATTTTTGAGCGTCTTGATGCCCAGCGTCTGGTTAATTTCGGTGTCGCTTGCATGGTTGAACCGGGTACTTTTCCCGATAAAAATCTGGAATCGTTTTACTGCCCCGGTGTGGTTTTTTTCATGCAGCATGGCGAACTGGAAGATGCACGCATCGTTTTTGATGATTACGTCGATACCATTGCCTATTTGGCCGATGCGTTGGATGGCGTAGCATGGGATCATCAAAGACAACCGCTCACCGAAGAAACGGTTGAAGCTATTCGCCGTAGTCTGTAAACATCGCATGTAGAGATGCAAAAGCTTGCGTCTCTACAATACACAGTTTGGATTAAATTACAGCTTTTTCAGCATCGATTAGTTATTCTACGGAGTACAAACCTAGGTTTGTACTCCACTGCCAAAAATTAATGTTGTTAACTTAATTTGAAAACACTGTATTGCTGTCCAGAAAATGTTTAATTTATTGTCATGCCAACAAACATGCTCACTCCAACACAGTTACAACTCATTGAAACTGCCAACGTAAACCCACCCAGTTTGTCCTCGGAACAGATTGCTGACATCGCTGCACAAACGGATGCCAAGTCGCTAACCGATGAACAACTGGTCGATTTTTTGCAAGTGTGCAACTGTCTGTACCGTGGTGGTGAACCGCTCATTACTGATCTGGTTTACGATCAGATATTTCTCGCCGAACTGGAAAAACGCCACCCCGATCATCCCTACCTTAATACTGTAGAACCCGAACTTGCTTTTGCCGGTAAAACAGTGGTGTTGCCAGAAAAAATGCTATCCACCGAAAAAACCTATACCCCAGACGGTATAGAAAAGTGGCTGGCACGCCTGGAAAAAGCCGCCGAAGACATCGGCATTGACGTTGCGAGCTTAAGTTTTAAAGCCACACCCAAGCTGGATGGCTATGCCGCTTTCGACGATGGTCAACTGCTCTACACACGCGGAGATGGCCGAAAGGGTACGGATATTACCCGTGTGTTTGAACGCGGCTTGATTGTCGGCGGCAATGGCTTACGTGGCCAAGGCGCGGGGGAAGTCGTCGTCAGCCAAAGTTACTTTGCCAGCCATCTGGCCGACACTTTCGACAATGCCCGAAACTTCCAGGCCAGCATCATCAAAGAGAAAGACCTGGAACAACACGCGCTGGAAGCCATACAGAATCACGCGGCAGTGTTCTATCCATTTGCACAGCTACCGCCTTGGCAAGGTTCTGCCGCAGACCTTAAAGCCAATCTTGCCGACATCATCACGCAAGTTTTAAGCAGTGTGGATTACGATGTTGATGGCGTGGTATTTGAAGTTACCGATGCTGTTTTGAAAACGCATTTGGGCGCAACACGGCATCATCACCGCTGGCAAATTGCCTATAAAAACAATATCGAAACCGCCACGGTCACAGTGTTAAGCGTCACACCGCAAACCTCGCGCTCTGGCCGTGTTAACCCTGTCGCGGAACTGGAACCCACCCGATTGAGCGGTGCGTTGATTTCCAGAGCCACCGCGCATCATTACGGCATGGTCAAAGAGCAGGGCATTGGTGTCGGCACGGTGATTGAATTGACCCGCAGCGGCCAGGTTATCCCAAAAATTGAGCGTGTCATCACCCCGCAAACACCACAAATTCCCGAACACTGTCCCAGTTGTGGCAGTGATCTCGCGTGGGACAGCGAT
>NZ_FUKJ01000172.1 GCF_900163745.1 Crenothrix polyspora | reverse complement strand
TCATTAATAAACCTATCGCCGATACGCTTATAGCCGATGTTTAACACAATAATTTTGAAAGTAGTAATTTCATTTTCAATCGGGTTAAGTAACTCCTCAAAATTACTAAAAGGATTTATACTGTAATCAGTTGTAGCGTGATTAATAAAATTTATAAAAGATGCCAACATTAAAGGCCTATTGTCAATTAACGCTAACTGGATTTTTTTTGACAACCCTGTATCAATACCAATCGAATCAGAATCAAAAACCGACAAAACCCCGTTGCTCTTAATATTTTTTTCAGTATCTGTATGCATAAATAATGACCTTAATACTTATTTGAGCTGTAACTACTACAAGAAAATTACCACGTTAAACTTTAAAACAATATTTATTCCCATATTAAATCTGAACTGTTACATAATGTACAATTTTTTTACAGGAGACTTTGAGTTTTTTAGTATAGAGGGTACGAATTTTTTACATAAAAACCAGAAATACATACCCAACTATCCCACACTATTTACAAATAAATCAAATAGATGGCTGACTATCACTCACATTAACATGTTTATTGTGAATCAGGCCATATTTTTAGCGCTTAAGAATTCTCCACTACCGTAAATCATTACGGCATTCAATTCCGCCGTGCCGATTTTACCCGATGTTAAATTATAAATCTGTGAACTATTTCACAAAAAAATGTGTACTATTTCACATTTTTTATACTGGCCGTAAAAATTACCTAATTTTTTTCCAACTTACCTACTTTTATTTACATACTATTATATGGTTGTTAACTTTATATAAAAGCAAGGATATATTTAACTCGATTTTCAAGTTTTTAATTTTTGATTTCAACCATGTAGCCGAGTTTTGATATTATAATTAAAATTGAAAATACTGTATATCAGCACAGGCTATGGACAATTGTGACAATACCTTGAATTTAGGATAGAAACTATAAAATATGACTGTCTAATGAAGAAAAAATAGTACTACACGCTATGTGTAATATGCAACATTTGCGCCATATTGTAACACCATGTTTATTTTGATGTTTTTTTGCTTTGCGAATAGAAAATGTAAAAAAACAACAAACTTACTAAACAAAGCTAGGCCGTAAAACCATACAGGCCTAAGTAAGTTATTATTTTATAAAGCTTATTTTAAATGTAAAAGTAATAGACACATAAATAGCTACAATTAGCTTGGATCTGCGTGAACTTGCTCGTATTTCGGATTGTTTCATACGCGCTACGACTATTGATTACTTTGAGACTATTTTTTGATTCTGTGCGTTGTTAAGATTATGATAGTCGCATCAGTTGTGAAGTTAGTTTTGTGAAGGCAACTGATTGTTATATTGCTGATCAATCGCAATTGATTCGGTTGATGGCAATTGTCCTACAATAACTTGGAGGCATAGCTCATGAGTCGTTTATTACCCTTGCTTATTACCCCAGCAGCTGTTGTTTTGTCGTTTTCTTTTGCAGGCATGGCATCAGCTGCCACCACCTACGATCTAATGTCAGATTGTTCGATACCCACTTACCAAGCACAAAAATGCGCATTATCTATCGTACTTGTGAGCGATAATGTTACTAAAACCTCGCTTAAAAAAGTGATATTCAGAGTCAATGGTAAGCCCGTTTATGCGGCTTATAATGATAAAATACCATTATTGGTTAACACTTTCGCAAATTTTACCGTTGTCAACGGTATTCCGGTAACATGCGGTAAAACTTACACCATCACCGCGTATGTCGTTAAAGCAACATCGGATACCGAAACTAATGTTGGTGAAGCCCAGCCCGTTGTGTGTCCGTTAAAAGCCATTTTCTAATTTAGTGTAAAAACTAAACTACAACTAATATAGGATGTGCTGAACAAAATGAAGCGCATCCTGTAAAGCGGAGGAAGCTGAACCTGTTATGTTCAATATTTTTTGGTCAGTCGATAGGGAGGTAGAGTTTTTTAAATATGATTACCATCATCCAACGTGTCACCAACGCCAAAGTCAGCGTCAACAATCAAGACATCGGTAAAATCAACACCGGTATTATGGCGCTGGTGGCAGTAGAAAAAAAAGATACAGAAAAAGACGCTGACCGTTTGTTGGAACGCATCCTTAACTACCGTATTTTTTCAGATGCCGCTGGCAAGATGAATTTAAGCGTAAGAGACATTAACGGCGGACTGCTGTTGATACCGCAATTTACTTTAGCGGCAGATACCAAAAGCGGCAATCGCCCCAGCTTTACACCGGCAGCCACGCCGGAAAGAGGCCAGCAATTATTCCAATACTTGCAACACATCGCCCACAGCAATCACCCCAACGTCGAATTTGGCCAGTTTGGCGCTGATATGCAAGTGTCTTTAGTGAATGATGGCCCTGTGACCTTTACATTAACGGTCTAAACTACAGGCTACCAACCGCTAGATTCATCCTTATCATAAGGCTGTGCTTTGACGTTATCAGGAATTTTGGACGTATTTGCCGACCTTAGCAAAAACAGGGCATTGCCCAAAACAAACAGTAGTGCGACGATAAAAAATAGTAGCCACATATTAATTTCCTTTTCAGGTTGCTTAACACCAATATCTAGTATATACCTTACATAACCGTAGCTTAAATAAAATAACTAACCTTAAATGACAAGCCCATTTAGCACAGCTGACCTTTGCGATACCCACAGCAAAGAAGACTATTTTCAGATTGTTGAGCCATTGTTTAAAGCTTATGGCAGCAAGATGAATTTTTGCGGGCACATCACGACACTAAAGGCTTTTGAAGAAAATGTCCTGGTTAGGGCGGTGCTTGAAGAAAAAGTCGAAAATCGCGTGCTGGTTATCGATGGCGGTGGCTCGCACCGGTGTGCTTTAGTGGATTATGAGTTGGCATGCATTGCCGTGGCTAATGGCTGGCAGGGTATTGTTATTTATGGTTGTATCCGGCACTCTGAAAAGATTGCAGCGTTGCCCATCGGTATTCGCGCCTTGCACACTCATCCGTTGCAAAGTCATATCAGAGACCATGGCGATCGTGACTTATCATTGACATTTGCCGGTGTCAATTTCAAAACTAATCATTTTTTATATGCCGATGCAGATGGAATCATCGTATCGGATATGATGTTAAGTTAAAATAACCTGATATTAATTAACTAAAGAAGTCAGCTCATGCAAATTGTACTCGCTAACCCTCGTGGATTTTGTGCCGGTGTAGACCGTGCCATCGAAATTGTAGACCAGGCCTTAGAAACATTTGGCGCACCGATTTATGTGCGTCACGAGGTTGTCCACAACCGCACTGTGGTTGATGGCCTTAAAGCAAAAGGCGCGATTTTTGTTGAAGATTTGAGCGATGTACCGGTAGGTTCTTATTTGATTTTCAGTGCCCACGGCGTATCCAAACAAGTCCAGCAAGAAGCCAGGGAACGCGAATTGACTGTATTTGACGCGACCTGTCCGTTGGTCACCAAGGTGCATTTACAAGTGGCCAAACATGCTAAAGCCGACCGTGAAGTGTTGCTGATTGGCCATGCCGGCCACCCTGAAGTAGAAGGTACGATGGGACAGTACGATAAAATCGCTAAAAATGGCGGTATTTATTTGGTAGAAACCCCTGAAGATGTGCAAAATTTAAAAGTCAACAACCCCGATGACTTAGGCTATGTCACACAGACTACTTTATCAATGACGGATACCAAAGTTATGGTGGATGCCCTGATAGCGCGGTTTCCCGTTATTGAAGGCTTAAAAAAAGACGACATTTGTTATGCGACCCAAAATCGCCAGGATGCGGTGTTTGAAATGGCCAAAACCGCCGATGTTATTTTGGTGGTAGGTTCGGTTAACAGCTCCAACTCTAACCGTCTGCGCGAGATTGCCGAGCAACTGGGAAAACCGGCTTATTTAATTGATACCGCATCCGACATGCAAAAGCAGTGGTTTGATGGGGTTGGTGTTGTCGGTGTTACGGCGGGCGCTTCAGCACCTGAAGTGCTGGTGCAAGAAGTGATTGATCAGTTAAAGGCATGGGGCGGTACATCAGCGGTTGAAATTCAGGGCATAGAAGAAAAAGTCGTGTTTTCATTGCCGCGCGGCTTAAAAAAAGCCGCCATCTCTGCACATGCCCTCAGCGCTTGATGCGGTTCGTTTAGACAAATGGTTGTGGGCTGCGCGGTTTTTTAAAACCCGCAGCCTCGCGGCAGAAGCGATTGCTGGCGGCAAAGTGCATATCAACAACCACCGCGCAAAACCTGGCAAAGAAATTAAGCCAGGGGTTTCTGTATCAATCAGCCATAACGGCTACAAATGGGAGATTACCGTTGTTGGTGTGACAGGGCAGCGATGCGCCGCCAAAGATGCTGTCCTGCTTTATGAAGAAAGCCCGGAAAGCCATGAAAAACGCCAGCAGCAAATGTTGCAACAGCGTGAAAACCGAGAATTTTTTAATTTGGACAGCGACCACAAGCCAAACAAAAAAGATCGACGTTTGATTCATCGCTTTAAGCAGCAGGATTTGTGAGCTATTTTAAATAGCTTGTCCACGGAAAACACAAAAAGCACGGAAAAATCAGAAGCCCAATCAGTACATGAATAGGTCAATAATGGAACGAATCCTTTTCCGTGTCTTTTGTGTTTTCCGTGGACAATACTTTCTAGTTGAACGCGCCCAATATCAGTTTTCAAGTGGGTTCATAAACACGTTGGCGGCTTGGGTAAACCCGCCAGCTTACACGCATACTTTAATGGCCCATCAGGAAACAGCTGATGCAAATAGCGGCTATTGCCCTTGTCTTCGCCCAGTGTTTTCGCGATGGCTTTGGTAAAGACACGGGCATTCGGCAAATGCTTAAATTGACCGTAGTAGTGCCGGATAAACAAGATAATCTCCCAGTGCTTATCGGTCAGCTGGATATTATTTAACCCTGCGAGCAATTCTGCTACCGCTTCGTTCCAATCGCCCGTATTTAACAAAAAGCCCTGATCGGTCGTTTCCAGCGGTATTGGCATCATCACGTCCATGTCTGGATAAGCGCATTGTCTACCGTCAAGCTGACCAATTCGGCATAATCAATAATGTCCAGGCCATTAATCAATTCATCGGGTGTTATACCGCGCACCGCCAAATCATCCGCCAACACACAAAATCGATTAGTTTTCAGCTGCGCAGTCAATAGCTTGTCTAAAGACCCTGTCTTAAGCAGTCGAAAAATTGAATTTTCAAAAAAAACAGCCACATCACCGGCATCCATACGGGCTAGTGTTGCGACTTCAACAGGTGATTGAAAAATAAGATGCAGCATTTAAGTGGTGTCGGTGAGTTTAAGGCCGACAATGCCAAAAATAACCAGCGTAATGGAAAGCAGCCGATACCAGTCTGTAGATTCTTTAAATAGCACAATACCCAATACGGCCACACCCACCGCACCCATGCCCGTCCAGACTGCATAAGCCGTCCCTAATGGCAATGTTTTGATGGCTAGCATAAGTAAATAAAAACTGCCAAGGGCTGAAACCATAGTGACTAGGCTAGGCCATAGCTTGGTAAGCCCCTGGTTGTATTTAAGGCTTACAGCAAAAACTATTTCTATAAGACCTGCGGAAAATAAAATCAACCACGCCACGTATTACCTCGTTTTTATTTATAGTTTTGAGAAGTGAGACGTTGCCGCCGCTATTATGATAGTTGAGCTAGCGGCAGTGAATAACACTGATAAAGCCTAACTTCTCTGGCAATTGTATCAAACCTAACTTAAAAAAACGGGGTACTGCCACAATCATCCGAGTAAATCGAAAAGCTAACTCCGATTATCCTGTTTATTAAACGCTTCAAGCATGTTTATACAACATGATAGCCGCACTACTTTTACAAACACCTGGTTTTTTTCGTAAGTCTTGGAGTACATTGCGTACTCTTAAGTTGTCATTTTTATTTACACATTGCAACCATCACATTAAACGATTAAAATTAATTTTATACAGGCAGTTATGCACATAAGTGTAACATTTGGTTGCCCAATTTTAGATGCGACACCTAACAAGGCTTAACCGTTCGTCTGTCCTTAGACCGCCTTTGTAAGGTAGAGCCGCCACTATGGTTCGACAAACTCACTACGAAAGGCTTTTGTGCCCTTTTTTGGTATAACACTGGCGATCCTGACTGAAGTTGGAAACCAAAACTTAATGAACTAAAAGCAAGCCACGTCTAAACAATTCTTTTTGTTTAGTTTCTTAGTCTGCTACGCAATAAAGCGTCCAAATAATTTACGTTTTTTTTAGAAAAAAAAATTAGTTTATTCATATTTTGAAATAATATTGAAATAATATACTGATAGTATTAGTTTAATTATTTATGGCATGGCTCGTGCTAAACATAAACTTATGTAGCGTCCATGCCCGATCCTGGTTAAAACTGGGTCAATTACAGTGTGTGCAACTGCTACAGCGCTGTATATTCCACAATGCTCAACCATTGTAAACCTAACACCTGTCATTAACTTTTTGCACATTAAATCTATGCCTGTTTATAAGTATGAAGTTGATCAGCTCAGCAAAAACGATTGGCATCAACTGTTGCTGACCTTCACTGATGCATCCATCGATCAGAGTCGTTCGTATGCTGAAGCGCGTTGGCAAAAAGCATCCATCAGCCATTTGGTGGTTAAATGCGATAACAAAATCGTCGCCGCAGCTCAAGTTGCCATCAGGCAAGTGCCTTTTTTGCGTTCAGGAGTTGCCCATGTCAAATTTGGCCCTTTATGGCAACCGATGGGACACGCGGCAAACCCAGAATATTTAAAGCAAGTGCTTCGGTTTTTACGTGAAGAGTATGTTATCAAACGGGGATTATTGTTACGTCTTATGCCACCGCCATCAAAAGAAGGTGCTGACGTATTTTGTCATGCCTTGCAACGTGCAGGCTTTCAAAGAACGGATATTGCAGATTCGGAACGGTATTTTGTCAACTTATCTTCCAGTGTTGATGAATTAAGAAAAAACCTTAAAGGTCGGTGGCGAAATCACCTTAATCGCGCTGAAAAGCATGGCCTGGAATGCCGTTGGTTAGAGGGCGATGAAGCTATCAATGTATTCATGTCGCTGTACGGCAATATGGTCAATAGAAAATCCTTTGTTGATACCTCTGCCATTGCAGAACTGCCCTTGTTTTACAAGGATCTTGAGCCTGCGTTACGTCCTAAAGTGCTCATTTGCTTTTCCCAGAATACACCCGTTGCCGGTGCCGTTATTTCCGCTATGGGAGATACCGCCCAATATTTGTTTGGTGCATCCAATCTAAAAGGCCTGGAACTGGACGCGGGCTATTATATGCAGTGGGAAGTCATTAAATGGCTGAATACCCAGGGAGTATCCTGGTACGACTTGGGAGGTAGCGTTGATAATGCGGGTCTTCGCCAGTTTAAATCAGGTTTAATTGGCAAAAATGGTGTTGAAGGTATTTTACCCGGTGAATTTGATTGCTGTGAGCGTGCTTCTAGCCGTATTGCGGCTGCGGTAGGCTTTGAGCTTCGTAAATTCAGTGTTTTTGTCCGTAATCACAGTTGGCAAGCATTGCTGTAAACCCTCACCACCTATATATAAGTGCTGTCAGCTCTAAAACGATTATGTCAACTCCAGCTGTAGATTTAACATAATCGCAATAATATTTATCTACAATCCACCCTCTGCTTTCGTTTTTAAATTTAACTATGCTGGATTATCTGAAAAAAAAATTCTACCAACTTATTCCTATAAGCTTGCAGCAGAAGCTGAAGACCTTCATCCTATTGGTTTATGGGCGAATGCGTTTATGGCTGCCCATTTATCGCATTGAAAAAAACGGCTTAACGGTAGTTTTAATAGGGCGCAAAAGTCACGACCCTTATTTTGTCCATTTGCTTTATGGTGATTATGCGGACAACCAAAAAGTCGGCAATACTGCGGTATGGAACATCAATAAAACCATTCAATACTGGGAAAAACGTTCGGATATTATTCTGTTTCGGGACAATGGCTTTCAGCCTTCGGAGGCAATCATGCAACGGATGTTCACTATCCCGTATTATGTGACCCAGACAGCTAAGCTGCCACCGGTAGACAGTGATTTATTGGCTTCGTTTCGTGACTTATCCACGACAAGCAACCTAAGCAAAATTCGCAAAGCGGGTTTCGAATACCATATTTCAAATGATTCGGCACAACTGGAACATTTTTATCACTGGATGTATAAGCCCTTTATTCTAAGCCGACACCGCGATTCTGCACGCATTCCTGGCTGGCCATCGTTTAAAAGAATTCACGAAAACATGGAGTTATTACTGATTAGCCGGGAAGGCGAATTGGTTGCTGGCGCTTTAAACCTGCAAACAGGCAATAGCTATACAGGATATGCCAACGGTGTATTGAATGCTGATAAAAAATTAATCAAAGACGGTGTTGTTTCGGCTATTTACTGGTTTGGTATCGTTGAAGCGCACCGTCGTGGTTGTAGTACGGTTAATTTGGGAACTTCAAGGCCTTTTCTCAAAGATGGCGTGTTAGCTTACAAAAAGAAGTGGGGAGGTCAAATCATTATTGATGAAAACGAACCGGAATTTCGATTGTTGGCCTGTGGCAATCAACTGGCCGCCCAACGTTTTTTTGAGGCAATGCCTTTTGTCTGTCAACATGATAATAACCTCGTTAGTTTAGTTTTTCTTGGGCAGCGCGTAGAGTTGAACGATAAAGATTTGTCCAGTTATTTAAGAGCCTGCCTATTTCAGGGAGATCATCTGTCTACATGGATTGTCTTACTTAGCCCTGAGTGGGTTGCTCGCAGAGAAATCATACAAAGCATAGTGCGCGGATTTGTCACATCTACGCGTATTATTGATTTATCCAAAGGTTCATTGGCCGAGCTACCACCCCAGATCTACGATTTGGCAAGGACACATGAATCTAGTACTCAGTCGTCATTATTTTGTCGAGTAATTACACGACTACGTTTGGCTTATTAACGTTAATTTTACCCATCATAATAAACTTGACTGAGTACTAAGCATTGTATGGTTTCAGCAAGTCCTAAACAACCGCCATAACGGTAACACATCCCATCATCATTGATGATGAGGAAAATAGTTTTCTGATTTTTGATACAGATCAAATTAACATAAATCAGTTGGCTTTACAGTATAAGGGGTGATGAATTATTTTTACTCTATTGAATAAAATATTATTTAATGAAAGAATATTTCAACCTGTAAAAAATATTTGCATTAACCTAAGGGTCCACGAGTCCATGAAAAAATATTTATTAGTTTCCGTTTTTGGTGCGTTGGCAATGTCCTGGCAAACCAACCTGTTTGCCGCGCCTTACGTAAGATATGAAGCGCATTCACTGCAAGGAAAAAAAGCCGTTGTTTCCATGCAAAAAGCCTTGGTTAAATTAAAATTACTGGGCTGTGACAAACCGGCAAGCTGGTATTATCAAAGTGCCATACACGGCGTACCTCTGCCAGGCATAGACGGCAATCTGTCATCAAATCCCCTGTGCCCATCTTTTACCAGCACGTCCAAGCTACGATCAACATGGGCTAAATGTGCATCGCACAATGAATCCGGCCCACCGTCGGACATTCATTTTCTGCCTTGGCACAAATTGTATCTCGTGCACTTTGAAAAAATAATCCGCAGATTCTCAGCTGATCCTACTTTTGCGTTACCGTACTGGGATTATGCAAAGTTTCCTACCCTACCCGATAGATTTCAGGCCAGGGCAAAGGGCAGCCTGTATGAGCTGGCAAGGGCACCGTCTTTAAACAAGGGACAACCCATTAGCGATGGCGCATTGGCGACGATACACCAGGAAAGTACGGCTCTGAATGATGTTGTTGATTATGAAACTTACAACAGCCAAATCCAAAGAGGCCTGCACGATTTTTTACACGATTATATCGGCGGTACGGCAACAACCTATAACAAAGTATACAATCAGATTGTCTCGGCAGGTTTGATGGGCAACGTACCTTCAGCTGCTTTCGATCCGATTTTTTGGGTGCATCACGCTAATATAGATAGACTGTGGCAACAATGGATAGCTGAAAATCCAGGACAGAATGTCACCGTGGAACAGCTCAATTCCAACCGATGGCCGTACCGGTTTTTTCAGAACAACGGCGCTCCTGTTAACTACACCATGACGCAAGTAATCAACGCCATTAAAGCACCCGATTACATTTACGATAACCAAACTGCGCCTGCGACTAGTGCCAAGGCCGAGCCGAAACGTTTGGTAGAGCACGCTATCGTTTCTATACCACTGGATGCGGTAGCAACCAGCGCAAATCCTGCCGACGTTACCCTCAATTTAGCCCATGAAAAACTGCTGGTTGTCGATAAGACCACTAATGAGCGTATTGTCTTAAAACTCAATGTGGCTTACACCGGCAAGCCTAAGGGTCGATATGAGGTATACGTCAACTTACCGGAACATGTCGCCACAACAAGCACTACCGCAAAAGACTACTTTGCTGGTGCAATTTCGTTTTTTGTTAATGACCGTGAAGGTAAAGGTGGCGAGAAAGAGTTTCGCTATGACATCACCAACGAACTGGCAACATCAAAACAAGCAATGCGGGCTATGCGTTTAACGGTAGTAAAAACCAGTGGCTTCCCAGAAGGTTCGGTGACGGTTAAAAAGGCCGAAGTGCTGTACCTGAACTAAGAGCCGGTGCCAGTAGCCTCTAAAAAATCTGGCAAATCCATATTCCACGGTCGGTAATCTGGACAATAGTGACGTGATGTTTTCCATTTATTACTAAGATTTAAAGAGAAAAAATGGCAAGTTACAATATCACCCTGGTTATTCTATCTTTTATTGTGGCGGTGATCGGTTCATTCATGGCTTTAATCGCCACGCGTGACGCGCTGTTGCGACCAGCGGATAGCCGTCGCGGCTTGATTATTTTGGCATCATTGTGTTTAGGCGGTGTGGCTATTTGGTCAATGCACTTTATTGGTATGCTGGCGTTTGATATGAACGGTATGGATATGAGCTACAACGGCTGGTTCACTGCTTTATCGTTTTATGTTGGGGTGGGCGTGGTTTATGTGGGTCTAACCCTGATGACTACGGGGGAATTCGAAGTTTCCAAATTAATTATGGCGGGTGTTTTGGTAGGCTTTGGCGTTGCCGGTATGCACTATAGCGGCATGTTGTCTATGCAGGTACAGGCCGATGCACACTGGAATTGGGGACTGGTTATTGTTTCGATTGGGATAGCGGTAACGGCTGCAATTGTTGCCTTGTGGCTGGCCGTACACGTTAAACATTTATGGCAAATATTTATCAGTGCGGTCGTGATGGGTATTGCCGTGTGCGGTATGCACTATACCGG
>NZ_FUKJ01000173.1 GCF_900163745.1 Crenothrix polyspora | reverse complement strand
TTAGCGCCGATGATAGTGTGGCAGTTTGCCATGCGAAAGTAGGGAATTGCCAAGCTCTTAAATCAAAACCCAAGCCGGTTGGCTTGGGTTTTTTTTTGCGCGTTCTGACTCAATACAGCCACAAATTTAACCTATAAATGCAGCTTATGTGTTATACGGATGCACTGCTTCAAAACCATGCACTTTGGCTTTACTGGTGAAATTCGGTGGACTCCATGATGATTTCTCCTGTCCCATAATAAAACCTGCGAGCCAATTGGCTTGACTGCGTATGGGTAAAATATAAGCGTATAGCTTACCGTTGGGTAACTCTGCAACATCACCCAAGGCATAAATATCATCGTCATTGGATTGTAAAAACCAATTGACTTGTATACCGCGACCAATGCTGAGCCCCGCTTTTCCAGCCAGTTCAGTGCGCGGCTTAAAGCCACACGCCACAATCAGGCCATCAAATTCGGCTAAAATATTTGTTTTTACGCAAATTTTTTCTTCGTTTTTGCTAAAAGACTGGATATTTTGATTTAACAGTACTGTAACGCCAGAATGTTGTAAGACATCGAGCAACAAAGCAGAATCTTCACTCACCAATTGGCGCTCCATCAAGTGATCCATAACATGAAACACTGTGACATTATCGCCAGCAACTGCAAGATCAGAAGCCACTTCGCAACCGATTAAGCCACCACCCACTATCGCCCAATGCGGTTTACGATTTTGATTTAACAGTTGCTGACGAAATGTCCGTATGGTTTTTAAATCGATTAGGCTATTTAAACAAAAAAACAGGTCTTTAAATGGGTTGAAAGGTGGAGGAATGAAGGCTTCTGAACCTTGGGCAAGCACCAATTTATCGTAGGTTAATGATTTTTCTTTCGAAACGCTATTGAGCATTAATGTTTTAGTATGACGATCAATCGCGGTAACTTCAGTGCCACTGATGACGTTAATGCCATTTTCTCGAATTTTCTCGAATTTTTTTAGAATAATACTGTTCTCAATATCATTTTTGGTAAAACCACGGGAGAGCAGTGGCCGTGAGTAGTAGCCATCATGTTCATGCGTCACCAAAGTGATCTCGGTTACTGCGCGAGGATTGTTTGTGTCAGCAGATGATAACGCCCGACATTTTTCAGCGAAAGTAACGCCTGCAATACCTGAACCGATGATAACAATGTGCATGTTGCCCCCTGTGATATTTAACTAAACGCTACTATTCCTGAAGGAGTTGATAGTCTTTTTTTTCCACGCCACACTCTGGACAACGCCAATCTTCGGGAATATCTGCCCATAATGTGCCCGGCGCGATATCAGAATCTGGATCACCCTCTGCCTCATCATAAACGTGTCCACAAACATCACACTGATATTTAGCCATTTATTACCTCTCGTTTTTTAATTATTAAATTAGCCCCTAAACTGTAGGACATCGCTGACTTTATCAGTTTTATGGTAATTAGCAATAGTGTTTTATACACAGTTCTTTAGAACACAGTGCATCCACTAAAAGCTGATGTTAGCAATGATGCCAAAACCTTAAACTCGATCTTCAAGTTTTTAAATTTAAACCATCGAAAATCAACCGGCAGCTCTACACTGTAAGGAAGCCGTTGGTTCTATGCAGCCTAAATCTCGCCCAGCCATATGTTTACCAGAAGGCATCAACTGGAAAACATCGCCAACCAGTTCCGCTAATTCCTTGAGTTTATCCGCTGGGTTGTGGTGTTCCAATATTGCCTTGATAAATTCCAGCAGCACATCCATTTGAGATTTTCTTTGCAGGCTACCAACGGTATACGCGGGCAGTTTGTTTTCTATGCGGGCCGTCTGCTCTGGGTGAAGGAGAAGGCAGTGGTCAAACAACAGACTCAGGATCAGGCCTCGGCTTGATCCCTCTTCATCCAATTGTTTGGCCTCACGCCCCCATCCTTCATAGAGTTTCCAGTCTTCAAAAAAAACCTCCACAAGCCACCTCAAAGTGTACGCCTGGGTAATATCTATAGTGCGCCACGTCATATCGGTGGCCACCAAATAGCGGTAGTCGCTTTCACCTTCATATTTCAAGGCAACGACAAAACGTTTTACGCCATGTGCGGTCACTTTTAGCCGCGCACTGCTGACCGTGGCTTTCACATCTTTACCGCCACGCACCCGCAAAGTCACTTCTACACCTTTGTTGATGCCGTTAAAATAATCCTTTAAAGTCCTTTTTTTGCCTTTGTACTCGATGTTCTGGTTCTCACGCAACTGGCTGATAACCTGCGTATTATCGAATAGCTTCGAAGCCGTGCTCATAAAGCCGTCTGCACCGTACAAAGCATCGGCTAGAATCGATTTGACCTTGATTTCCCCGTGAGCATCCTTGAATTCTTGTAACAGTTGTAAAGCGATCTGCGTCTTGGTCGGATAAAGCGGGTCGCGGTCAGGCATTACGGGACGGTCTTTTTTGGCGACCCCCTGTAATCGCAATCGCTTGTCTTCTTTAACCCATTCCGTCAAAACAGGGTCTGGCATATAAAAAGCAAAACCCACGGCAAAGGCTACTGATTCTGTAACCAACAACAATAAAACAACGGTTTGACCGTTGACGTAGCCCCCCGATAGCTTGTGTTTTTGCTTATGTACTTTATAAAGACGTTTAGTCCGCTTTGACCGTGCCCTGTCGGATTCATCAAGCACCAACACGCCTTCAGTAATCCCGTGTTGTTCCAATACCATTGTCACACTGGCCATCAGTAAATAATCCCAGGCAATTTTTGCATCGCGAAACATCCACGAAAGTGCGGCAATTTTATATGCGCCCAAGCACGCCCGTTGGAACTTTGCCCAACACAGGCTGTTTGTCAGCAATATTCCCGTCAAACACAATCCTAACCAGTTACTTTGTATTTCCGTCAGCTTGGCATTGGATTTTAGCTTCCCTAAAACTGCGTCTAAATCAGTTACGTAGACTTTTATAAACTGTGCCGGTTCGGACATCAACATAGTGCTGAAATACGTTGAATCCTATCACTGATTAGCTTACTCGGTTTCTTGGCATTTTTCTAAACTTAAAAACTTGAACATCGAGTTAAAGTGTTTGGTAAAACGCCAGGTAATAATTTATTGATGGGCTAACATATCTAGCGAACAATCGCTTGCTTGTTCTAAAAAACACCTTACAATGGGAAGTCAATTAACTAACGCTAGCCATAGATAATACATTAAAGCCGTTGCAGGGTTGGTTTGAATATTCCCTCTTGACGATCATCCGAAGCGTGCTTTTGCAACTGACAGCTGCGGCATTCATCTATTAATATTACAGAGACTGATAATGTTAGACGTTTTGATTTTGTGTACAGGAAATTCTTGTAGAAGTATTTTAGCTGAAGCACTAATAAATCACTTAGGTAGCAACCGCTTACATGCTTATTCAGCGGGTAGCCACCCCACCGGAACAGTCAATCCCAACGCATTAGCTACATTACAACGTAATGGCATTTCAATAGAAGGACTTACCAGTAAATCATGGGATGAATTTGATGGCAAAGGCATTGATATTGTGATTACTGTCTGTGATCGTGCCGCAGCTGAAAGTTGCCCTGCGTACCTGGATGGTACCATTAGAGCTTACTGGGGCTTATCTGATCCTGCGTATGTTACCGGTAGTGAAGAAGACATTACCAAAGCTTTTCAAACGACTTACGATGCGCTGTTCGTCAGAATCTCAAAAATGTTAGAGCTACCCTTAGAAGACATGACCCAAGCAGAAATCGTTGAGGCACTGAGCAAAATTGGTAGTCAACCACAGGCATAGGAGACACAAGTCCATTTACGTTTTTAACATGACATGGCTAGACGGTAGTAGTGGTCTTATCGACACGCAAAAAAAATGCGATAGGTTAAATCGCATTAAAGAAGGATATAAACTCTAGCTCCGGTTAAGGAAGTTTGCATCTCAAGAGTTAACTATAGTCTAGCAATAAAATAAAAAAATGAAATGTGGCATATTGTCGCACAGCTGTTTTCCTGTTAATGCGTTACGTATTAGCCATCAATATTTGCATATTCTGGGTAAATATTACTTAATTTTGCAAAATCCGCCAACGAAATCTCCTCGGCTCTTAAGCTGGCATCAATATTCAGCGCAATAATTGCCGCTTCGGGAATCATCTTTTTTAAGGAGTTACGCAAGGTTTTTCGGCGTTGCGAGAAGGCTTGGGTGACAACCCTGTTCAATAACGCAATATCATCAACATGAATAGGCGGCACTTGATGCGGAATTAACCGGACAATAGCCGACATCACTTGCGGCGCGGGATCAAAACTTTCTGGCGGTACATCAAACAAGCATTCTGCGGCGCAATAGTATTGCATCATCACGCTTAATCGGCCATATTTTTTACTGCCCGGCGCTGCACAAATACGGTCAACCACTTCTTTTTGCAGCATAAAGTGCATGTCTTCTATGCAACTGGCGTTATTTAGCAGGTGAAACATTAACGGCGTGGAAATGTTATAGGGAAGATTACCGACGATACGTAATTTTTCATTAGGTGCAGCCAGGGCAGAAAAATCAAAACGTAAGGCATCTGCGCTATGTATATGCAGTTTGGAGTGATCTTTATATTTTTCCTTCAGTAGCGCCACTAAATCCCGATCCAGTTCAACAATATCGAGTTGTCCAACCTGTTGTAGCAAAGGCGTGGTCAATACACCTTGGCCGGGACCTATTTCAACCCAATGTTCGGTCGCTTTGGCTTCCAAGCTAGCGATAATATTGTAGATTATGGCGTGGTCATGGAGAAAGTTTTGGCCAAAGCGTTTGCGCGGGGTATGTTTCATATTTTTATCAAGTATGGGATGCCATCATTAAGGCGGTGTGTAAAGCATATTGTAAGCTGCCCAAGTCGGCTTTACCGGTTCCGGCCAGTGTTAATGCCGTGCCGTGATCCACCGAAGTACGGATAATCGGTAAACCTAAGGTGATATTTACCGCCTGACCAAAACCCTTATGCTTAAGCACCGGCAAACCCTGGTCGTGATACATGGCTAATACCGCATCGGCAGATTCCAGATAATGCGGGGTAAATAGGGTATCTGCCGGTAGCGGGCCTTGTATGTCCATGCCTTGCCTTCGAAAATCGTTTAATATCGGTTCTATAATATCAATTTCTTCCCGCCCTAAATGGCCACCTTCACCGGCATGAGGATTAAGACCGCACACCAGTATTCTGGGATTGGCAATGTTAAATCGAGTTTGTAAATCGTGATGCAGCACACCAATTACCGTGCGTAAGCGTGAAGCCGTGATGGCTTGTGGAACTTGCGCCAAGGGCAAATGAATGGTGACCAAAGCCACCCGCAAACCGGGTGTTTCCAGCATCATCACCGGATTGCCACCGGTAATATCTGCGATAAATTCAGTATGGCCACTGAAAGCAAAGCCAGCATCGTTAATGACCGCCTTATGAACCGGTGCCGTGACCATTGCATCAAAGGTGTTATTAAGACAGCCTTGAGTGGCTTCGGTGATAGTTTTTAACACGTAATGACTATTGGCTGGATTCAACTTGCCACATTGCACAGGCGCGGCCAAAGCAACCGGCAGAACGGTTAAATTCCCCGCCGTTTGGCATTTTCGCGGTGACTGGTTGTTAAGCGTGTTGATTTGCACCGCTAAGCCCAGCTGCTGCGCACGTTGCGCCAATAATTCTGGACTGCCAATAACAATCAGTTCGCAAGGCAACGTCTGCTGGGCAAGTTGAATACACAGATCAGGACCTATACCGGCAGGTTCGCCAGGCGTTAAAGCAATACGTTTGATGGATGAATAGCTTGCGGCCATAGTTTGAAACTAAAAAGTGGCGATTTTACATCATATTGGTGAAGCTAATTCAAATATGTATCAACCGTTTAGTTCCTTTTTGCAAAGGGGGAAGATGAAACCATGTCTTTTTTTACTCAATTTTGCCAGCTATTCCCGTTCATGGTCTAACTATGTTGATTTTAAACACATTTTATTTTTCGCGCTCNNAAGACCAGAAAAAATAAATTATTTAATATCAATCGCTTAACCCATGAACGGGAATAGCTGCAATTTTGCTCTAACAGCGACCTTTAACTGTTCAATTTCATAAGCAACATTTGGCACGCTATCAGGCTTCCCATTTTCTATGAAATCCAACAATTCAAGTTCATCTTGATCGTAACGTAACGTTTTCATTGCTAAAGCCGCCATGGATTCACTAGAGATCCCTCGTGTGCTTGAAGTCATTTTTGTTCTGTGTCACCAGTGTGTAGCCACATCAACATCGTATTTCTCCTGTCTAGTCTGTCCAGATCATAGTTTGAGGCGGGCAAGATGTCAATACGCTCCATATTTGATTGTGCCATTCGACAAATTTTTTATTTCTATTCCCAAACAGCACTAACATTTAATTAATCTATGTTATTTAACATGGTGTAATTGTGTCATTTCACACACTTTTTATAAGTATCTTATAAATAATATTTTTTTATTCAATAAAAATAAAAAAATGTGTCATATCACCTATTTTTTTGGAGCATCGAAAAAATAACAGGATTTTTTCTGTTTTTAGGCTGATTTTCCCGCTATCGGCAATATCAAACATTAAACGTATCATGATAGTATTTTAAGTACAATCAATAAGTTATGTTTATTTCAGGGTAAAAAACGCGGTTAAGTAATAATGCTAAATATGGCATGGTTAATGCTTAATATAATCTAGTGGCTAAAATCACTCACATAAAAATGGAATTTTAAAAAATCCTAATAATAATGTCCTGAGGAAAATTCGATGACTCATTCAAAATTTAAAAAATTGGCACTTTGTTCATTGGTCGGCTTGTTTGCAAGTCAAACTTACGCGCATACTGGTGTAAGAGATACGGTTGATGAAGGTAAAGGCAGTTATAACGGTTTTACCATTACTCATGGTTGCGCTGATTCTGTTGAGGGAGGGGCATACGTGGAAGCCTCGCCAGTGATTGGGCAATCGGCGGTGTTTCCTTATGGTGACAATGTAGTATGGAGAAAGGGAGCTGTGAAAACAGTAGGTGGCGATGGCGGTGTTATTGCTGCCGGAACAACGCTTAAATTAGGGGTTACCGGCTATTCCGGCTTTGGTTCGGCTTTTGCCGTTAATCATGAAATCGTTGATGCTTTGGGTAATGTGCATGGTTTACATTGGAAAAATGGGGCTATGGAGCCTAAATCCAACACAGTGACACCGTTTAAAATAACCGCACCGCTGATTGTTGATAATTGCGTTAAAAGCTTAAAGGTACGTATTGGTGTCATCAACTGGTGCGACATGAGAAAGAATGCCGCTAATGACGCGACCGGCCAATATTATTTGCCCAGAGATGCCTATGGCCGTTTAATACCCAAAATAGTGAATGCTGAAGGGATACAGCAGAATGTATTAGGTGCAAAATATTACACCGCGTTGCCTGGCGGTAATGGCGATAACAACCGTGCTGACTGGTGGTTTGGCGATCTTGAAGGCAATAGTAACTTGTATAACGATGCCGATTTATTGCAACAAGCGACACCCGCTACGCCTGCTACCGCTACTGCCCCTGCTACGCCAGCTAGCCCTGCGTTTTGGACAACATTGACCATCAACAACAGTGCGGCTGATATTGCACAATGTGCCGGTACACCAGTCGATGTTACCGTTGAACCTATCGCTGTCGATTTTGATACTTACCTGTCAGGGGCTAACACCCAGCCGTTTACCATCGGTAGTTCAAATTTCTAATATTTGAATCAACCTTGGCGTTGCTCCGGTAAGGCTGAATCTTTTTGGCACATTATCTGACGGGTATAAACAATAATCCGTTCGCCCTGAGCTTGTCGAAGGGCAAGTGGTTCATGGTTCGACAAGCTCACCA
>NZ_FUKJ01000121.1 GCF_900163745.1 Crenothrix polyspora | reverse complement strand
GGCATGGCCATGCTGGCCACGCATATTGGTGCCGCTTCTGGCGCTTTAACCTGGATGTCTATCGAATGGTTACGCTATGGCAAGCCTAGTGTATTAGGTATTGTGACCGGTATGGTTGCAGGATTGGGCACGATTACACCGGCTTCAGGTTTTGTAGGGCCGATCGGTGCGTTGGTAATAGGTGTTACCGCAGGTATCGTGTGTTTTTACGCCACACAAATTGTCAAACGCAAGTTGATTATCGATGATTCTTTGGATGTTTTTCCTGTTCATGGCATTGGCGGTATAACCGGCTCTTTGTTGACCGGCGTATTTGCCGCCAGCAGTTTAGGTGGATTAGGCTTGGCGGAAGGGGTCACTATTATGCATCAGGTGGGTGTGCAAGCGCTGGCAGTTGTGGTTACTATCGTCTGGAGCGCATTGTTCAGCTACGTTATTTTAAAATGCCTGGACAGAATGATTGGTTTACGGGTTACTGCGGACGAAGAAGTACAAGGTCTTGATACGGTGCTACACGAAGAAACCGGCTATCTGGATTTATAATGCTGGCTGCACAAGGATGGTGCAAAAAGGCGGCTTCTCAACACGGGGAGGCTGCCTTTTTTGTTTGCAGATGTCGCGTGTATTTAAGGGAGCATTGCTGTCCACTGACGCAATTAAAACTGGCTAAATCGTTCAAATATTTTTCGTGCCTTTCGTGCTTTTCGTGGACAACCTGTAATATCAGTTAGTTAAATGACCAAGGTGGAGCGAGGTAGTATGGAAATTCCAAGCAGAGCATCTAAAATCATCAAAGTTTTTGCGGTTATTCTTGCGCTGATTGCGTTCTATGGGCTACTGGGTTTTGTCGTGTTGCCCAAAGTCCTCACTGCAAAATTGCCAGATATTATTCACCAGCAAACCGGTCGAAAAGCAGCCATCGCTAAAATTGCTTTTAATCCGTTTAATCTGCGCTGTCGTCTGCAAGGCTTTACCATGCAGGAAAAAAACGGCTCAGCTTTTGTTAGTTTCGACAGCTTCGCCACCAAAATTAACGCATGGCAATCCATCAAGCTAAAAGCAGTAGCCATAGAAGAAGTCACGTTAACCAAGCCGTTTGTACATGTCGCCAGGCTAAAAAACGACATGTTCAATTTCGCCGACATTTCTAAAAGCAAACCTGAAAAGAAAAAACCAGACAGTAAGATTTTTCCTGTCAATATCAGCCAAATTGCCATTATTGATGGCAAGCTGTTTTGGGAGGATCATCATCTGGATAAATCGGTCACCGAGAATATTACGCCCATCAATCTTAAGATTGATAACTTCACCACCCATGCCGACCAGCAATCTAAGCTGGGTATAACGCTGGCTTTAGTTTCCGGCGGCAAGTTGGAGTGGAAAGGTAAAATTGGCGTTAATCCGATTGCATCGCAAGGACAAATCAAACTCGATAAAATTAAATTGCCGGTTCTGTTGGCGTTGGCATTACCCAACAAACCCGCTTTTGATTTACAAGGCTACGAGCTGTTCAGTGCCGATTACACGCTAAATTACATCAAAGACGGCTTAAAGCTGACGCTTAGCAAGAGCAAGCTTGATTTACTGGATGTGAAGTTTTCTAAAAAAGCGCCGAACCCGATTGTCATTAACGTGCCAAACTTTAGGTTGGCTGCCGATTACACAATTGACCAGGCGAAAAATAATTTCAAGCTCAATACCGATAAACTCAAGATAGCCATTCAAGACTTTCAGTATGAGCAAACAGGCCAGGCTACGCTGTTGCTAAAAATTCTGGACATTACCCACGAAGCCAATATCGCTGTCAGCATGACCGATAAGGTGCTACAAGTAACAACCAGCAAAGACAAGCTGGATGTCCGCGAGCTGTATTTTCAACAACAGGGCGCTGATAAAAAAGTCATCAAAATCCCGGCAATGACACAGAAAACCGATATTAAACTCAACAAAACGGACAAAGGCTTAGATATCAGCACCGATAAAACCAGGCTGGATGTGCGTGACCTGCTCTTTGAACAACACGGCGACAATAGCCTACGCATTGAAATTCCTGTCATTAGCCACGAAGCGGATATTCAATACCATCAAACTGACAAAGAATTGCAAATAACCAGCAACAAAGACAAGTTGGATGTGCGTGATCTTCATTTTGAAGAACGGGGCAGCAATAAAAGAACCATCAATATCCCCGGCATTAGCCACGAAACCGATATTAAGTTCAGCCAAAACGACAAAGGCTTGCAAGTCACTGCCAATAAAGCCAGGCTGGAGGTCAGCAAGCTTGATTTTAAGGACAGCGGCCAAAATAAAATGGGGCTGAAAATACCCCGCTTTAGCCATGAAACTGATATGCAGTTCAGTGTTGCTGACAAAATCTGGCAGGTGGCTGCGAATAAAACCAAAATCACCAGCAAGGATATCCAGCTTTCCGGTATGGATATCGCCCCTATCCTGCTAAAAATCCCAGAAATTGCGTTGGAAACCGCTTATAAAACCGACAATAAAGATAATAAATTTAATTTTGTCGCCAGCAAAGGCAAGTTTGATCTGCAAAAGTTGCAATTGGATGATACCGACCACAAAACGACACTGGCTAAAATCAACGCTTTTGCGCTCAGTGGATTGGGGATTAATCTCAACAGCAAAGAATTACTGCTGGAATCGGTTAGTGCAAAAAATGCCGACTTTAAAGCCTGGCTCAATGCCGATAAAACCATTAACTATCAGACCTTATTTGTAGTCCCCAAGCAAGCTACACCGCGCCGCGCCTCAAAACTTGTCGTCGCTAGCAAAAAGACCACGGACACGCAATGGAAAATCAAGGTCAACAAGCTTGCACTAACGGATTTTGGTTTGGACTTTGAAGACAAATCCTTAGCAAAGCCGGTCACCATGAGTGCCAGACCTATTGATGTGCAGTTAAAAAACTTTACTAACAAAACTGGTGCATCACTGCCGTTGCAATTAAGTGTGGGCATTAATAAATCCGGTTCCATAAAAATTGACGGCAACGTAACGGTAGAGCCTTTTTCCACCCAATTAACGGTTGCCGTCAATAAGATCGCCCTGGAAAAATTTCAGCCTTATGTTGATAAATTTGCGCGGCTGGATATTATTCAAGGCAATTTGAACGTCGATGGCAAACTGTCTTTTGCTAAAAAAGCCAGCGATCTGGATGTCAAATTTAAAGGTAATACCAATGTTGCCGACCTGGTGACGCGCGATCAGATCCAGAATAAGGATTTTGTAAAATGGGATGATGTGAGCCTTAAAAATATCGATGCGGATGTACTGGGCAATCGTTATACCGTAGGCTCTTTAATCATGAATAAACCCTATGCCAGGGTGACGATTAGAAAGGATAAAACCATCAACGTTAACGACATTATGATTGTCGATAACAAAACCGTACAGGCAAAGACTAAGCCCGTATCAGTCAAAGCCACGTCGACCACCAGCAAAAAACCGTACTTTAGGTTAAACACCGTTAAAATCATTGATGGCGCATCCGACTTTTCGGATTTTTCTCTGATCCTACCGTTCTCCGCTCCAATCAAAGGCCTTGACGGGGGCGCTAGCGGTATTTCTTCAGAGCAAAACTCAAAAATGACTGTTGCACTGGAAGGTAATGCGTTCGAATTGTCACCGGTAAAGATCAAAGGCTCGCTAAGCCCTTATTTAGGTGATTTTGATATTGATATGAGTTTTGAAGGCATGCCCATGCCGTTGGTATCGCCGTACATGGTGCAATTTGCCGGTTACAAGGTCGAAAAAGGCAAATTGTCTCTGGGGCTAAAATATACCATCGAAAAAAAGCAGTTGACGGCATCGAACAACATTTTGATTGATCAACTGGAACTGGGTGAAAAAGTTGAAAATCCTAACGCGGTATCATTGCCTCTGGAATTGGCCATAGTGTTGCTGAAAGATTCTGATGGCAAAATAAAAATTGATGTGCCGCTCACCGGTAGCCTGGAAGATCCAAAATTCAGTATTGGTAATATTTTAGGCGATGCTTTGCTCAATGTATTGACCAAAATTATTACCTCACCGTTTAATGCTATTGCCGGTTTGGTAGGCAGTGATGCTGATTTAAGCGTTATTAACTTTGCAGCGGGTAGCGATATTTTAGCGCCTGAACAAATGACTAAGCTGAATGATATTGCCAAGGCACTTAAAGACCGTACTGCTTTAAATATCGAAATTAAAGGCGCGGCTTTCCAGGAACAGGACTGGCCAATACTGCGTGAAGATGCTTTGCACGAACAGCTAAGACGAGTTAAAGCCAATGAAATCAGCAAAGATGACAGTAAAAAAATTCGCTCGGAATATGTTTATCTGTCCGCTGATGACTACAATCGCTTACTGAGGGATGTGTTTATCCAGCAATATCCGCAACTGGCCAAAAAATCAATCTTTGGCACGCCGACCTTGATTAATAATGAAGAGGCTGATTTTTATGCCTTTGCCAAAAAGAAACTGGCAGAAACTTTAGTGCCAGACCATAAGCGCCTGAATGATCTCGCTACCGAACGCGCACAAACCATAGCAAAATATCTGGCGCAAAAAGCCGGTATACCTAATGAGCGCATTTTTATTTTGGATACGGTGGTTGATCCTGAGCGAAAAGGCAAAGACATTACCAGCCAGTTATCGTTAAAAACCAATTAACTCAATCCCTCGTAAACCCTCCCCTTTTTCAAAGAGGAAGTGAATACAGATAGTAATGACAGATGACTTGTGTTCTGTAGCGCACAGACAGTAGCTGATTTTGTTGTTATAACCATAACCTGTGACTGACCATCGCTATTGTTTTAACGGAACGAATCTGCAAACCTAGAGTCCAGTTTTTGACAAGAACTGAAGCTATTCCAGATTGTCCTGTTAGATTACATCATCTTTACGAGGGGTAACTATTATGAAAAACACAGACGCTATCGCCACTGAACTGGCGCATGTACAACAACAAATGCAAGATTATCTGCAAAAACATTGGCGATTATTTTTACTTGAAGGCATTGTTTTCATTGTCCTTGGCATTGCTGCGGTTATCATCCCGCAATTTTTTAGCCTGGTTACCGTACTTTTTTTGGGTTGGATTATTGTCCTGGCCGGCGTTATTCATGTCAGTCGGGCTTTATTTTTCCCAGATATGCCTGGTTTTGGTTTATGGCTAGTTCTGGGTATTTTGCAAGTTATTGTCGGTTATTTGCTTATTGTTGACCCTATTGCGGGTGTAATGACGATCACCATGATGATGACTTTGTTTTTCGTGCTTGAAGGCACTATCAAAATTTATTGGGCACTTATGTTACGTCCTTTGCCGAATTGGAATTTTGTGCTTTTTAGTGGTGTGACGGCACTGCTGTTTGCGGTAATCATCTTGGCATTCTGGTCTGAAACAGCACATTGGCTGTTAGGGTTATTTGTGGGTATTAATATGATTATTTTGGGTTGGTCGATGGTTAAAATGAGCCTCAGCCATAAGGACAGTCAATTGTAGTATTTTGTTTTTTTAAGGGTAAGCCAGTCATGTGATTATAAAACCAGAACCTTTGATTTTGTTGGCGGTATTAATTCATGGGGTAAAAATAACGGTATTGTCCCTCATTTTACTTGATGACTTTTTCAGGAAAAGCAAACAAAGGTTTAATCGTTGACATCTGATCCATGAATTTTGCTGGTGTATTGGCTGACCATGATTGAAGCCGTTTTTGACCATTTTCCCTGGCTCAAACCGGATTCCGTAATATTTAATGAGGGACAATACCTCAAATTTAAACCCTCCCCATAATCCGGTACAATTAGAATATATTAAATACTCATATTTAATTTAACGGTGAGTTGACGTTAACCATCCCAATCAATTCTCTTCAAACTCGGCATTACTGAACTTTAAAACACTGCAATTTTCCTTGATGGTTCGTTGAACGGACTCATCGAAACCATCTCTTGATGTTGCTCTTATTTCAATCGAAATTTCGTAACAACTCATTACCCACAGGTAACCGTCGCCCGAATCAAATCAGGTAACGGGGGAATTGT